>CAYPKQ010000228.1:0-3829 GCA_964411355.1 uncultured Lachnospiraceae bacterium | reverse complement strand
CGGACTGCATTTCCATAACCTTTACTTCTTCGCCCATTATGTTCTTGAGACCTGTAGCAGACCAGGAGTCTGTCAGCTCAGCCATAACGGAAGAGGGAGTGATGGGGTAAATAGCTGCGACCTCTGTGAACGCATAGCTCACTGTAGCGGCGGCAGTATTACCATCCATGGATTGCTTTTTTCTGATGAGATTTGCCATGAGAAATTTTCCTCCTGTTTATGTAAAAAATTTTATTTTCCCAAATACATATTATATCACTTTTTTCCCGATTTGTAAACAGTATTTCGAGATTTTTTTTGTATTTTTAACAAATTCTATTGGAAATGCAACCAAACGCATCATTTCCTTGCATTTTTTGTTCATTTTTTCGGCAAAATCAGGTATCTTGGCGGTTTGAAACAGTAATATATCGAACTGTTTACCGATAGCCATCATTATTCAAAAAAGGTGCAAAACAGAATGATTTGCACCTTTTTTGTCAGTTGTGGCATAAATCCAAGTAAAAACGATTATCCTCATTCAAGCTCAAGCACCAATGCGTCGTATGGGGGGATCATGTTTTCGTTGCCGTAGAGAACTTTTTTGATCTTCACGCCATTGAGGGCGAAAACGGGTGTTTGCGGATTTTGTGAATAGTTGACCGTAACTGCGTATTTTTTGCCCGAATTTTTATCTTCGTGATAGGTTGTGGAAGAGTCTCGGTTTGCAAAGTATATTTTCTTTTCTTCTATCTTTTTGCGGAAGATATGCTTATATAATGCGTATGCATCGCCTCCAAAGGCATATTCCTCACAAGCAAGATTATTTTCAAGCGGAATATCAAGATAATATACCTTTCCCTTGCCGTAGGTGTATTCCGTGAATACGGGCATACCGTTGCTTTCCGCTATAATATGTGCGCCGACGGACGAAAGGAAGTTTCTTCTCGCACCGTATTTTGAAGCAATTTCTTTTTCGTTTATCCCTATCTTGAAATTTTCCTTTTTCGTGTCTGAATCATTTATTCTCATTCCCGTAAGGCTCTCGAACTCGGAAATAATTCCACCATTTGAGGATATGTAAAGCGTTGCACCTTCACAAATTTTTCTTCTTAGCTGTTTGAAGCTTTCTCCGTCCATTATTACATTTCCCGTAACCGACGGCATAAGGTAAAAATCCGAGTCGGGAAGCGGAGCATCACACCACGCAAACGAGATATTTGTACCCGCTTGCTTTGAAAGTATAAAAGAAGAAAGTGCGCACGCATATTGGTTTTGGTCGTGGGTGAGGATACATACTCCGTCGCATTCAGCCATCGGCAGATCTATTTTCACTTCTTTGCGCCAATCAGCAAATTTTTTATATTTGCGCAGCGTCTCTTTTGCGGCTCCGTCTTTGTCGGTTATACCGAGTTCAACCTCGCACATCTGCTAGGAGTAGGGCGGAAAGTCAAGCATTGTCTGTTCGTTTGCGCACCACCACATAACTCCCTCTCCGCCATTTGCCCAAACGGAAAAGAGTTGCGTGCGCAGATAGTCTGCCGCAACTTTTTCACTCGTCACCGAGTTGCCCATATTCCCCACTTCTTCAACGAAACATGGAAGTCCCGAAATATCTGCAAAAAATTTCGTCTCGCAGGTTGCATGAAGCTGCGGTCTTATACTTCCGAGGCGATCGCTCTTCGCCACATCAAACCAGAAGGGATAGGGATGAGTCGTCATTATGTCAACATATTGCGCATGGTCAAAAATTCGCCAATTTGCGGAATAGTCGCTCGCCATACCCATTCCTGCGCTTTCAATTCCAAACATATGCATTCCCGAAATAACTTTTCTCGTGCTATCCTCTGCCTTTATCGCATTGGTTATCATAGCGGTCCAGGCAGCCGTAACATATCTGTTTTCTGCGGGAGATATACAGCAACACTCATTCCCTAAATCCCATGCGACAATTTCTTCTCTTTCTTTGAATTTTTTTACAAATCCGCAGATGAAAAGCTGCTCAAGCCAAAGTGCCATCTCGTCGGTATAAAGATTTTTACCGTTAAGTGCTGTGGGATTAAAGAGCCTTCCACTCATCCATCCCGTTATAAGACCTACTATTATTTTGACTTCATATTATTTACAAATATCAAGAAAAATACCGAAGCGGCGAAGCATTTCTTCATCAAGATAGTAAGGATTTGTGGGCTTTTGGTCTCCCTTTAATCTGAGTTCACGTATTTTTCCATTGTTGTAAAACAGAGGCTCTGCGGGCTGAAAATCACTCCACAATGGGAAAACGCGCAAAGTGTTAAGCCCGTATTCCGAAAGTGTCTTTATGTCCTTTTTTATGGTGCTTTCGCTGAAATCCGACCGTATACGTGTGCCCGCATTTGAAGCCCAATAGTTACAGCCAATTATAAAATCTGTGTTTTTCATTTTAATCCTCTTTTTTCCCTATTATCGGTAAATAAATCCTTACAAAAGAATGAATTGCTAAAAATTTACCATTTAGATTATAGCAAAAACCAAATATATTGTCAAAATTTGTTATATAAAACGATTTTAACGTTTATTTTTTGCGTTTTCGGAAAGTTCTTTGACACATTTTTGTTTTTCGATAAAAACAAGCATTTGGGCATTTTGTAAACAGTAATTTATCGAACTGTTGAAGATGTATTTTGTAGGGGACGTCGCAGTCGACGTCCCCTACAAAAATTCGTTATCGCCTGTTCGATAAATTACTGTTTATCAACCATCACAATATTTAGAAAAATAGAATTTTTCCGATTTTACAAAATATTTTTAAAAATAACAAAAAGTTTAACTTGAGTTTAGAATTCGGGATTATAATCATTTAAAATGTTACAATGGGAGATGGTAAGATGAGTGAAAAAATACTTATAGCAAGTGACAGTACAACAGACCTTAGTCCGGAACTTATAGAAAAATACGGAATAAAGATCATCCCCATGGGAGTCAACCTTGGAGAGAAGCATTTTACGGACGGTGTTGATATCGACCCCGATGCCATTTATGCGCACTATGAAAAATCAGGCGAGCTTCCCAAAACGGCGGCTATAAATATTTCGGATTTTGAAGATTTTTTCAGAGAAAACAGTGCCGATGGCAGAAAGATCATTTTCTTTACCATAAGCAGTGAGATGTCTTCCACCTTTGCCAATGCCCGTCTTGCGGCAGAGAGCTTTGAGGGAGTATATACGGTTGATACAAGAAATCTGTCTACCGGCGGCGGACTTCTGCTTATAAAAGCCGCAGAGATGGCAGAGAGCGGAATGGAAGCTGAGGATATCGTCAGCACCTGCAATGATATCATACCGAGAGTTGATGCATCCTTTATCATTGATGATCTTGAATTTCTCCATAAGGGCGGCAGATGCTCCGCACTTGCGGCGTTTGGTGCAAATCTGCTTCAGCTTAAGCCCTGCATCGTGGTTGACGGCGGAAAAATGTCGGTAGGTAAGAAGTACAGAGGAAAATTCGCTGCTGTTCTGGATAAATATATCAGAGAGCGCATTGGAGATGGCACAAATATAGAACAGTCTCATGTTTTCGTCACTCATGCAGGCTGTGATAAAGAGATAGTTGACGAATGTGTAAGTGTTGCAAAGGAATGCATGCCCGAGGCAAATGTCCATATCACAAGAGCGGGATGTACTGTTTCCTCCCATTGCGGCAGAAATACCCTCGGAATACTTTTTATAAAAAAGAGCTGAGTGAAGTGAAGGCGAAGGATCTACGAACGGCTTGAGCCGGTTTTACTACGGGTTATGAACATTAATTGTTTATTTGTAGTGCCTCATGCCGGCTGGGCAGTCACTTTGGCACGCCCCAAAGTGACCAAAAC
>CAYPKQ010000227.1:0-3872 GCA_964411355.1 uncultured Lachnospiraceae bacterium | reverse complement strand
TACATATCGAATATGACCTCGTTGGCTACATTCCCGTGGATGAACTGATAAAAGCAGAACAGGCATGACCGAAATCATACCTGCTCCAAGAAATTTACATATTACTGTTTTACGATCAATGAGCCTCTGGAGAAGCTTTTTTTAATTTAAACTGCCTGTCAAGTTAAAATTTAAGTGAAACAGCAGAGACAGGTAAGGGCTTTTTAAAGGCAGCCAGCTCTTTGCGGTTTTTTACAAGGTCCTCGGCGGTGAGCGGACGCTCACGGTCAACAAATCTCGTGCTCGAAGCCCCCAACTCGTAAAGCACGGGACCTTCGTATCCAGCCTCATCAAGAGCCTTCATAAGAGCGGGCCAATCGATCTTGCCTTCGCCCGGAAGAAGGTGTCTTTCGTCTATAAAATCATAATCCGAAAAATGGGTCGATACAATTCTGCCACCAACTTCACCAACAAACTCAATATTATCCTGCTTCAAGAGGTGATTTGTATCAAAAATAACGCCTATTCTTTCGTCTGCGGAAACTATCTCGGCAATATCTGCCGAGCAGTTGCCAAGGCATGTGCGGGGAAGATCTTCGACCAGCGGCCTGCCGCCAAACGCTGCAAAAGCCTCTGCCATTTCCCCAAAGCTCTTCTTTGACTGAGCAATTCTTTGAGCACGTGTTTCATCCGGATTCGGCTCTCCGCTTGGGTGAATAACAAAATTTCCAACTCCCACCTTTGCCGCCTTTCGGGCAAGCTCCGTAAAAATGCGAACGGTCTCCTTTCTTTTGCCCTCGTCCTCAAATGAAGGGTCTATCACCTCAAAAGGAAAAAACGGAATGTGGTATGACCAGAGCTTAACACCGTGCTCCTTTGCCATCTCCGCAATCTTTTCCCAATCAAGCTTTTTTGCATCCTCAAGACCGCCCGTGCTTATTTCCACAAGCCCGATGCCGCACATTTCGCAGTCCTCAAACATTTTTTTTAAATTTTCTTCAGTCGGCGGTCCCCAAAAGCATGAGGACACCGCAATTTCCCATTTTTTCATTTTATTATCTCCTTTAACTGTCAGAGAGGGTTTCGCCACTGCGGCGGCGAGGAGCACCCGTGCGCTCCACCGCACAAGCTTTTAAAAAAGCTTGACCAAAACTTTTAAAACTATAAAGATAGGAGTTTACCCTTGTTTCTACGTGAAATTATCGGTAACTCCACGCAGAAAAGATATAAATAACCAATAATAAGCCTCTTTTTCAAGTTTTGAGCGACCTTTTTTTAAAGGTCGTGGCTCCGGCGTCACCGCCGGTAGCATCCGCAGATGCGAAATACCCTGTCGCCACCGCAGAGGCGAAGCTCCCCTTATTCTTCAGATTTTGTAACTGCGATACAAAGCTCGTCGAGACCCTTGGGGTCAGCAGGACCGGGAGCACCGGACATAAGCTCGCTTGCGTTCTGAACCTTCGGGAATGCGATAACATCGCGTATATCCTCAAGACCGAGCAGGAGAGTTACGAGACGGTCAAGACCGAAAGCAAGACCTGCATGGGGGGGAACGCCGTATTTGAATGCCTCAAGAAGATAGCCGAATTTTTCGTTTGCTTCCTCGTCTGTAAGACCGAGAAGTGCGAACATCTTTTTCTGGATATCCTCGCTGTGAATACGAACCGAGCCGCCGCCAAGCTCCGTACCGTTAAGAACGATATCATAGGCCTTTGCTCGTACTCTTCCCGGGTCACTTTCGAGATACTCCATATCCTCGTCCATGGGAGAGGTGAAGGGGTGGTGCATAGCATAGAATCTGCCGTCATCCTCGCTCCATTCAAAGAGGGGGAATTCGGTTACCCAAAGGAATTTGAAATCGTGAGGATCGAGAAGTCCGAGTCTCTTTGCACATTCGCAGCGAAGATTTCCGAGAGCATCGAAAACGACCTTGTTCTTGTCCGCAACAATGAGGATAAGGTCGCCCGCCTCGGCTTCCATAGCATTCTTTATAGCCTCGTTCTCTTCGTCTGTGAGGAACTTTGCATAAGAGGAGGAAATTTCTCCCGTTTCTGCCCATTTGAGCCAAGCAAGTCCCTTTGCCTTATACGTTTTAACATATTCTGTGAGAGAATCAATTTCTTTGCGGGTAAATTTTGCGCCGCCCTTAACGTTGATTGCGCGCACCGAGCCGCCTTCCGCAATAGTGCCGGCAAACACCTTAAATTCGCATTTTGCAAGGAGCGCAGAAAGGTCACGAAGCTCAAATCCAAAGCGGATATCGGGCTTATCCGAGCCGAAGCGATCCATTGCCTCGCGGTATGGCATCTTTATAAAGTCATAGCCAAGCTCTTTTCCGAAGTATTCCTTCCAGAGATACTTGATGAAGCCCTCGTGCATTGCCATAACGTCCTCTGCTGTTGAGAATGACATTTCGGTATCAAGCTGAGTAAACTCAGGCTGACGGTCTGCGCGCAGATCCTCGTCACGGAAGCAGCGTGCAATCTGGAAATAACGGTCAAAGCCCGAAACCATAAGAAGCTGCTTATAGAGCTGAGGAGACTGGGGCAGAGCATAGAATCTGCCGGGGTGTATGCGGGAAGGAACCAGATAGTCTCTTGCTCCCTCGGGGGAGGGCTTGATGAGACATGGGGTTTCGATATCCATAAAGCCGTTTTCGGCGTAATAATCTCGGGCGATCTTTGTGATGCGTGATCTTGCGATGATATTCCCCTGCATATCGGGACGGCGAAGGTCCAGATAGCGATGCTTTAAGCGCAGCTCGGGATTGACCTTGCTGTTTTCCACGATCTCAAAGGGAGGGGTCTGTGCAGAAGAGAGTATCTTAAGCTCCGAGACAGCAATTTCGATCATACCCGTGGGAATATTAGGGTTGACGGATGAGCGTGCGCGAACCGTACCGTGAGCGCAGAGTACAAACTCACTTCTTACGGAAAATGCCGCATCGAATATTTCCTTATCTGTTTCTTCATCAAAAGCAAGCTGAATGATTCCGCTTCTGTCGCGAAGATCTATGAAAATAAGAGCTCCAAGGTCTCTCTGTCTCTGCGCCCACCCCATAACGCAGACATTCTTTCCGATGTCCTTCTCGGAAAGCTCTGCGCAATAGCAGGTGCGCTTGTCGTTATTTGTAAGCAATTGTGCCATATTTTTTCTCCTTAATTTTATTAAACAATTTTCCATATTTATTATACACAGTTTTTGCGATTTGTCAAGACAAACAGCATTTTTTTGATGATAATAGGGGAAATAAAATGTCAATGTCACAAAAATAAACATTGTGGCGGCGTAAAACAATTAAGGTTAGGAGCATCAGTCGTTATTTCTCCGAAAAAATCTTCTTTTACAAGAAATAATTGCAGAAAGAAAGGCAGTACAAATTGTGCTGCCTTATTTCACATATCAAATTTCCGCTATGACCTCAACCTCAACAAGTGCTCCCTTAGGGAGTGCCTTTGCCGCAACGCAACTGCGGGCAGGCTTTGAAGTGAAATATTTGCCGTAAATTTCGTTAAATGCCGCAAAATCTGCAATATCAGCAAGGAAACAGGTGGTCTTTATTGCCTTGTCCATGCTCGTTCCCGCTGCGCTGAGAACTGCAGTGAGGTTTTTCATGACCTGCTCGGTCTGCCCTGCAATATCTTTTGCCACAATATCGCCAACAGCAGGGTCGATTGCGATCTGTCCCGAAGTAAATACCATATTTCCCGTTACTATCGCCTGGGAATAAGGACCAATAGCACTTGGTGCTTTGTCAGTTGCAATTATCTTTGCCATTTTATTTCTCCTTTTGTTTAAAATTCTAAAAATTAAATCGGTAAACAGTAATTTATGAAGAGGGAGTTTCGCCACTGCGGTGGTGAGGAGCGCCCGCGCGCTCCACCGCACAAGCT
>CAYPKQ010000226.1:0-3909 GCA_964411355.1 uncultured Lachnospiraceae bacterium | reverse complement strand
CTTCTTACAAAAGAACTCACGGAAGAAGTAATTGACGGTACACATAAGTATAACCTCGTTAAGCCCGAAGGATATAACGAGGATATGCAGTCTATTGTTGCAGAAGCTGCGGCTAAAGGCAAAGAAGTCGGATTTTTCGTTGGTCACGCACAGAGAAAATTTGACGGACAGAAAAATTTTTTGATCGACGGCATAAAGATTACCGACACAAAAATTCTTCTTCGCTATGACGGTATATATCCACCCCAAGCACTTGTTCGTCATGAAGAAGTACATACGGATTGGAATACTTCCGAGGCGCAAAAGGTAAAAGATATAATTCTTGACGGTCTTTCTGATGCGGAAAAGGAAAAGCTTCTGTCCGGTGGACGATATAAAGATTATATGGATCTTTACAAAAACGATGAAGATGCTGTTTGGGAAGAATTTATTGCTGATGCCCTTGCAGGTATGAACGATTATACCGATAGCTATATTGATATAGCTGCAGATTATTGGTATAGTGGAGAGGGTATTGACACATACAGCCCTGCGGTGTATAATAGTCTTATAGACGCAGGCGGTATGAATGCTTCTGTATTAGATAATATTGGTTTTGGCAATGAAGCTAATGAAATCCTTTATTCTTCGGTGAAATATTGGTATCCGGATTTGCCTAAAAACAAACTTGAAGCTTTGAAACGAAAGATCAAAAACGATATCGAAACAAGCAATAGAAGTATTACCGACACAGCAAATTGGCTATTCACGGATATTGAAGGCACAAAGGTATTTGCGATATACAGTACAGAGAATACCTCAGATCCTACACTTTTGTATGAATCCAAGGATGACCGTGCTATAGCCGAAAGAGACTTTCTATTAGATTTTTTTGAGCGGGGGAGAACAAATGAGGATTTTGACAGAAAATCAAGATTTATTGATGGGGTATCTAATGGCAGTTGGCTGCAGCAAGGCGGCGGTGGTTCACATAGTGCTGGAACTGTGGGACGAGGACGCAGTAATAGAAATGCTGGAGTTTTGCCGAGACAATCCAAAGGCAAGTCAAGCAGAGCTTTTAGAAGCATCCTCGAGAATCTACTCGAAATACAAGGATCTGATCGACCCGGAGGAAGAGTAAAATATACCTTAAGTACTTACGATTCTGATGCAGAGAAATTAACCCCGGAACACAGAGCCGAAATTCACAAACAATGGGCACAGGATAATGTTGATATCGAAAAGCCTACCAAGCGTCAGTTATTCGGTGAATTTGCTTCCTATATTGCTCATAACATGACAAGAGTTTTCCCGAATATTCCCGAACGAGGCGAAAAAGGTACATTCTTTGCGGAGTTCCGAAAGTGCATGTTGCAATGGGCAAAACTTGGAGATACTGCTTCAGTTATGGTGCAGGATAAGCTCAATAAGATGACCGAAGGGCTGACACCCGAGGAGTTTAAGATTTTTTCGGAGCTTGTTTACTTCCTCGACTTGCAGGAAGAAGCACAAATCCAAAAAGATAAGGGCTATACCGAAATACTTCTTCCGAATGAAATCACTCCTTCCGAGGTTGATGCTATTGTTAAAGAGCTTGAAGAGGAATCGACAGAGGCTGTAAAGCAGGCTCTTATCAGACGACAGAGCATTTGGGACGATCTTAAAGCCCAATATATTGATCTTAATAACTATATAGGTTTTGATACTGACGGAAAATTCAAGCGCAAGAACTATTATCATCATCAAGTCATTGAATATATGAACGATGGCGGTAAAGGCACGGGAAGCCGAGAAATCGGCATAAAAGCCGGGCGTGGATGGCTTAAAGAAAGACATGGATCAACCAAAGCCATTAATACAAATTTTCTGCTTGTCGAACACAAGGCACTTTTGCAGATGCAGTATGATGTGTATGTTGCAAATATGCTCGGAAAAATTAAAGATCAGTATGATATTAAACCACAGCTTGAGCGACAGGCTTTCAGCAACAACAAAAACGCTATAAATGAGCTTATACGCAAAGAAGCGACAGACAAGGATGGAAATCCCATTTTTGATAATACGGGAAATCCCGACAGCGAAACATACCGTCAGCAAAAGTGGTATAATCAGCGTATAATGTTCGGGTTCAGCGGTCTCTTTGATTTGGCTGATCGTGGTGAGCTTCCCACATATGATGGGGAATATTCGAGAGTTGTTGATGCTCTTAAACGCCATGATTTGAATGCTCCGGGACTTTATAAGTATGTGGGTATTATCGCAAGAACTGATCTGCCCGATAATGCAACCGATGCACAGGAACAAGCTGTGATGAGCGCAAAAACCGTTCTGAAAAACACATCTATAAAAAGAGCATGGCTAAAGAGTGTTCTTGGAGATAATTATCAAACTTGGGAAACCATTGCAAAATCAATGAGGGATACTCACACCATTCACCAACCGAGACGAGGAAATTACTTTTTCTCAAAAGAGGTGCTTGATGAGGACGCTTTCAATAAGGCACAGAATGAAATGGTATTATCCTTGGCATCGGGCGAAATTGATCTTGGAAGCAAAGAACTAAACGAAGTGTTCACACGCTATTCTGATACAGTAAGACTTATGGGAGCTGCCTATGAACAGTGGGTATTGCCGAATGAAATCGTGACAACGATGAATGAGATTGCAAATCCCAAACAAACAGCGGAAGCTGCGAAGGCTGCGAGATATATCATTTCTTTGTGGAAGGGATGGGCGACAAGTGTTAATCCTTTGAGAACAGTAAAGTTCGGTCTTAGAAATATGGTCGGAGACTTAGATGCGGTAATTGCCGGAAAACCTCAAATAGTTATGTATTCGAAAAAAGCTGTTGAGGACATTTATCAAGCAATGCGGCACAAAAAGTATTCAAATGATTTTATGGAATGGATTGAGCGTGGCGGATATACTTCAATGATATTTGCCAACGAAATGGATATGGAAATGCAAGACAAGCTGTTTTCTCATTTGAAAGAAAAACAGGGCATGGATGTTTTCAAAATCCCCATGAAATTGTTTGAAAAATACTACAACGGCGTGGAAAATGTTCACAACTTCCGAGAAGCCATACTCCGATACTCTGCATATCTGTATTTCAAAGAAACAATCAATAGTAACGGAGGAACTGTCAAAGACTATGTTGCTTCAAACAGATACATAGTAAGAGGTCTGAATACTGTCGAAGATAAGGCATATCAGCTTTCAAAGGATCTGCTTGGTGCTTATGATGAAGTAGGAAAGATGGGACAAACACTACGAAGATATTGGGTGCCGTTCTATTCTTTTACCGAAACCAATCTGAAGCGTTATTACAGAATGTTTGAGAACATTATTGCCTCCGACGACAAAATACCGAAAAAAGCGGGTAAGCTGTTACTCAAAGCCTTAATGGTAAATATGCTCGGACTGCTTACGACGGCTTGGAATAGGCTCGTTATGAGAGAGGAAGACGATAAATTGCCTCCATCGGTAAGAAATGTTCCGCACATCACTTTGGGACAGTATGGTGATGAAATCTACGTCTTCAGACAGCTCGGCAGCTTTTCGGAGTTACTTGAATGGATTGGACTTGATGATTATAAGTGGACAGCCGAAGATCTGACAGCTCCGCTTGATAAAGCATGGGGAATGATTACACCGTTCTTCAAAATGCCTATTGAGCTTGTGAGTGGACTGAATTTCTATCCGTCGCTTACCGAACCCAGTGCAATTCGTGATAAATGGCAGCATTTCTTCAATTCACTTGGTGTCGATGACATATATAGTGAACTTACGGGAAAGCCTACAAAGGGATGGGGAGAAGTTGTTAAAGGAGCGTTTCTTTACAGTTATGATTATAAAGAGAGCGCATACTACGAGATACTTGATATCAAGCGTAAATACCAGGGCAATACAGATAATACCATATACGGT
>CAYPKQ010000225.1:0-3914 GCA_964411355.1 uncultured Lachnospiraceae bacterium | reverse complement strand
TTTGTAAGAAGCTCCTTTGCATAGCTTTGACGTTCCGATCTTGCTTTTCCTTTAATCGCCTGTTTAAAGCTTGATATCTTTGCATTTTGCTCTCGGGTACTCTCATCAAGCACCCGTCCGCTGTTTCCAGATAGTAAACTGTTTCCTGTTTGCTCATTTGTTCCTTCCTCACTTCCGGAGATGGCATACTTTGCATTCTCCACACGCATTACGGGGGAAATTTTAAGTATTTCATCTGTTATTTTTTCAGTATTGGTGTTTGCCGGGATAAAATATCTTGTATAGTACCGTATTCTTTCCGTGAACACACCTTTTTGCATAAGAAGGTCGTAGTGTGCATAGGAAGGACCGACAATTTCTATTCTATTCTCTCCCGATACCTTTCTTTGAACGATTTTCCAATCATTCTCAAGATAAACCGTATCACCGTTTTTTACACCTGTGATCAAATCTTTTGTAGCGATTTTTTCTTTTGTTCTTGAAGACCCGAGACGCTTCAATGTTTCGTCAATCTGATCTTCGGGAATAACCCTACCGATAAGCATTTCACCGTCCGAGGTCAGAACACGGTATATTCGCACATTCTCTGTCGGTAACTTATCCCAAACAGGAAGAACAACACCGCTTATCAGGTGGAGGCTTTCTTTTCTGAGGTCGGGAAGCTTTGACATTTCTTCATTCCAAAGCTTTTTTGCTTCAGAAGCTTCTATTTTAGTCCAATTACCAAAGAAACGGTTTTGAGCAATATAATCATTCCTCACCTGTCCAACAAGCTTATAATTATTTGTTACATTTCCGTACTGATCTGTGGTAGAAGAAGTCTGCATAACCGCACGGACAACCCCGGTGGTTTTATTCTGATAAAAACCGACAAAGGATTTGCTTTCCGTTGATATGTCCTCAAATCTTATGGGCTTTATCTTATGTTCTGCCGTAAGATTATAATACTTTGTTTTTGCTCCGCTTCTTTCGTCCTCTCTTATGTCCATGACTTCATTCAAAGTGATCTTATCAGCTTTGTAATTTTCAAGCCCTTTATCGAGAGTGCCGGCAAGCATAGCCTTTTCGGTCGCATCCTGTAAGCGCTCAGAATACCCGTCAAATACGGTATTTTGTTCGGAGCTTTCGAGAGACAGTATTCTGTTAAGGAATTTATTTACCTCACGCAGCTCGGGAGCTGTAACATTGATTCGGTTGTATTCATCAAGGATCTTATCCTTAAGACCTAATTTTTCGATAATAGCAAGTCCGTTTTCAATGCCGTCAACTCTATTTGCTATCAAGTCCTTGTAAAATACAGCAAGAACATCTGCCGCAAAGCTGTTTTCAAGGTTATCGCTTGCAGAGAACATACCCTGACCGCCTGCCTGTCTCTGTCCCTTTGTCATTGCGCCAAGCTGGTCAAGTCTTTTTGCAATGGTAGAGATAAAGCGCATTTGTCCTTTAAGATTTGTAGTTACGAGTTTGAATATCGGCGCAGATGCTTGGTTGCTTCGGTGTGATCGTCCGAATCCCTGCACCGCATTATCGGCTTGCCAACCTGCTTCAAGCAAATAGTGTACTCTCTGCTGCTGATTTTTTGCAGCTCTGTCGGCATGATAGGATTTACCCGTTCCACCTGCTTTGGAGAAGATGATAATGCGCTTGTTTCCGTTTTTAAAAGCATCAACATCCGCATCTTTCTTACTGCCGATCTTTTCTTCAATAAGCTTTCCGTCCTTCTGAACAACTCGTCTTGCACGACCGGTATTTTCAGCTACCATATCCGTACCAAAATGATTGATAATCATATCAATCGGAGAAGATGGCATCTTTATACTTCCAAGTTTCGACAGCAGTTCTTCACGCTGTTTTACTGCTTCACGATTTACAACAGGATTACCTTGGCTATCATAAACAGGCTTGCTTCTTATGTTGCCATCATCGTCTCGATATTCCTCAAACTGTTGTACCGGGAATGAATTTTCAATGAAAGACATAAGCATTTGCTTTGGTGTAAGATCAAACTCGTCAAGCTCCAGATCTGCTTCCTTGAGTCTTGCAAATTCCTCATTCTGTGCCGCTTCGTTGGTGCTTACAAGCTGAATTACACAGGATTTTCCGTCAGCCAATTGTTTTTCGATGTCCGCAATAACGCTCGGAACTTGCATAGAGGTCAATATCTGATTAAAGAACCTCTGCTGTGAGCTCCAAAACGCTCCCAAAGCACGTCCTCTTGCAGTTCCGTCTTTGCTTTGATTGGTAGTATCGAGAGCCTTATTGATATTGTTGAGAACGATTTGCCAACTGCGTGCAAGCTCGTCATATATCTTTTTTTGCTGTGCCGTAAGATTGTGAGTTATCTTATCATAGCGCACATCTTCGTAGCTGATATTTCGGGATAGATAAACGCCCATTGCCTTCATATCTCTTGCAATGAGCTCCATTGCCGCAAGTCCACCGGCTTTGATTTTGCTTACAAAATCATCTCCTGTCACAAATGCCGTGCCATCACCCCACAAGCCAAGTCTTTCGGCATATCGGAGATTTTCAACCTCCGTTGCTCCTGTTGCTGAAGAATAAACTATCTTTGCTTTAGGTAACGCTGCTTGAAGCGCAATACCCGCAAGACCTGTCTGACTTGCTTTCTTTACGCCTCTTGTACCCTTTGTGGCTGTTGCATTACCCATTTTATGAGCTTCATCGAATACGATCAATCCGTCAAAATCTTTTCCAAGCCATTTTACTATCTTTTCAAAGTTCGAATCTTTGTTGTCAAAGCCTTTTGCAAGCGCATTGTAGCTGATTACCATAATAGTCTCATCAGCACTTAAAACGCTATCCGCTTTATTGCCGCCGACAAACTGTGTAACCAGGTCAGAACTGCCAAAAAGAGCATTTACATCTCTTTTTGCATCATTTACAAGGCTTGAATTAAGCGTTACCCACAGTGATTTTTTTCTGCCTTGATTATAATTATCAAGCATCATTCCGGCAATGGTTCTGCCTTTTCCTATACCCGTACCGTCACCGAGGAAAAAGCCTCTTGTGCTTCCATCAGGCAAGGTCTGAGAATGGCTCTGTCCTGCATAAGATATTGCTTCAAGCTGTACATCGGATAATACTCCATTCTCAACTATACTCTGCGGAATATTTGGCTTATATGTAACAGCAGGAGGTTCAATAGCACTCATAGCGGCACTTTCGCTTACTTTTGCAGGGTGCGGTCGTGTATTTTTCAGACGGAGCGGCTGAGTTTGGTAATGCTCAAATATACTATCGGTAAGTTCTTTGTGCTTTACTCTCTTTCGCTGTTCAGCTCGTCCACTCTGTATATCAGATTGTCCGCTATCTCCATCACCAAGTCCGTAAGTGTTTCCGTTTTCAACAGATCCGCTTGGCTTCCCTGCTCCCAATCCTCTGTTCTCGTCAGATAAAGCATTTGCTTTTTCGGATTCATTGACTGTAGGCTTTCCACCGTCTGCATCAACTGATTGAACACCTTTTCGCTTAGGCAGTCCTTCAATAATTGCATTGTCTGCGGATTTTCCCTTATCTGCATTGCTGCTTGCATCAGATACAATGCTGTTTCCGATATCGGCTGTTTTTCCGCTTGCAGAAGTTTCTTTGCGTGCACTTGAAGTGATTCTCTGTTCATTTCTCGAATAGTCAATAGCAGGTCTTTCATCTCTTATGCCTCCTAATTTTTCTTGTAATTCTTGAAGTGTATCAACATTTCCGGTTTCGGTATGTGTTGTTGCACCGTTTTTGTCGATAACAAGCATTTGTATATCAAAATTTGTACCGTACTTATTGTAATTTTTGCCGTTTATGCGGATATTGGCTCTAACATTATACTGCGATTTGATCTCTTTCCACCAATTACGGAACGCAGGTGCTCCATCCCCCATACCGTGACCGACAATGGCAACAAG
>CAYPKQ010000224.1:0-3915 GCA_964411355.1 uncultured Lachnospiraceae bacterium | reverse complement strand
GTGCCAAAGTGACTGCCCCGCCGGCATGAGGCGCTAAACAGTAAGTAACTTCTTCAAAGATAAAAAACTAATGTGCATAACCCGTAGTGCAACCCGCTTAAACCGTTTGTGATCCCTCGCCTTCACATAGTATGACGGGGGATGGTGATGGTATCTCTTGATGTTAAATCAGTAAAATCAAACAATTTTTGCAAATTTCTCAAAAAATTTTTAAAAACCTCTTGCAAAATTGAAAAAAGTGTGATATACTGTCTAAAGTAAACACGATTCCTTGAGAGTGGGCGAAAGTCCACTCTCAATTTGTTGTGTAAATATTTTTTGAAAGGATACTTTTATAAGGCATGGCAAAAAAAGGCGGAAATGTCGTAAATGCCGTAAGGGAAATTGCAGAGCCTCTTGCGGAAAGTCTCGGATATTTTATTTGGGATGTTGAATATGTCAGAGAAGGCGCACAGTGGTATCTTCGTATAACCATCGACAGCGAAGAGGGCATTGATATTAACGATTGCGAAAAGATGCACCGAGCTATCGATCCCCTGCTTGATGAGGCAGACCCCATCGAGGACGCTTATACCCTTGAGATAAGCTCTCCCGGAATCGAAAGAGACCTGAAAAATGATATGCATATCGAATCTTGCGAGGGCTGGGATGTCGAAGTTAAGCTCTATGCCCCTCTTGACGGCTCAAAGCTCTATCGCGGAGTCCTTCTTGGTCTTACGGAGGAGGGCGACATTGCCATCAGTATGGAAGGCTCGGAAGAGCCAAAAATATTTGCACGCGCATCGGTTGCAAAAATTAATACGATTTTTGATTTTGATTAATAAAAATAACATACAATATTGAAAGGATTAAAAAATGAACGCAGAATTTTTCACCGCTCTCGAGCTTCTCGAGAAGGAAAAAGGAATTCCCCAGGAGTATATGTTTGAAAAGATCGAGGCTGCTCTCGTTGCCGCTTATAAGAAGGAGCATGGCAATAATATCAACGTGAGAGTCCTTATCGACCCCGTAAAGAGAGACGTTAAGGTCTACCAGCAGAAAACAGTTGTAGAAGTCGTTGAAAACCCCGTTGCCGAGATATCCCTTGAGGATGCAAAGGCACTTTCAAAGAGAAATGTCCTCGGAAAGGTACTCGAAACAGAGCTTAAGACCAAGAATTTCCGCCGTCTCAGCGCAGGTGCGGCAAAGAACGTTATTATCCAGGGTATCCGCGAGGCTGAAAGAAGAGCTATGCAGGAGGCTTATGAGAATAAGCGCGAGGAGATCATCACCGCAAGAGTCAGCAAGGTAGATAATGAGACAGGAAACGTCATCATAGAGACAGATACAAGCACAGCAGTGCTCCTCAAGGGCGAGCAGATCCCCGGTGAGGTTCTCAGAGTTGGAGATAAGATAAAGGTATTCGTAACAGAAGTAAATAAGGAGAGCCGCGGACCTCTCGTAACTCTTTCACGTTCACATTCGGGACTTGTCAGACGTATGTTTGAGCTTGAGGTTCCCGAAATTCAGGACGGAATAGTTATCGTTAAGGGCGTTGCAAGAGAAGCAGGCTCAAGAACGAAGATAGCAGTTTATTCAAGAGACGAGGATGTTGATGCTGTTGGTGCTTGTATCGGTAACAAGGGCATGAGAATTGCCGCTGTTGTTGATGAGCTTGGTGGCGAGAAGATCGACATCATAAATTATAGCGAAACCCCCGAAGAATTTATCAAGGCTGCACTTTCTCCCGCAACTGTTCTTTCGGTTACCCTTGACGGAGAGAGAAGCTGCAAGGTTAAGGTTTCTCCCGATCAGCTTTCGCTTGCCATCGGTAAGGAAGGTCAGAACGCACGTCTTGCTGCCAGACTTACAGGCTTTAAGATAGATATAAAGGCTGAATAATTCAATTTGGTATTCCGAGAAAACGGAGGTGAGTATTTTGGCGGAAAAGCAGAAAAAACAGCCCGAAAGACAATGCATGGGCTGCAATGAAAAAAAGCTCAAAAAGGAGCTCATAAGGATCGTCAGAACCCCCGAAGGGACGGTGGAGCTTGATTTCACCGGTAAAAAAAGCGGAAGAGGAGCTTACATCTGCCATAGCAAGTCTTGTCTGAAAAGGGTGAGAAAAAGCGGCAGGATCTCGAAGCTTTTTGAATGCAGCGTAACAGACGAGGTCTGGGATGCACTTGAGGAGGAGCTTGCGGAGTGAATAAAGATAAAGGCTCGCCACAAAAGACGGATAAGCTGAAAATGACCATCGGTCTTGCCGCAAAGGCAGGCAAGGCTGTCTATGGAACGCCTCTGATCTGCGAGAGTCTCAGAATGACGGGAGAGAAAAAATGCACTCTCGTGCTTGAAGGCTCGGACAGCTCGGATAATACACACAAAAAGCTTTCTGATAAATGCGCCTTTTACGAAGCGGAGCTCATAAGACTTCCCATAACTATGGCGGAGCTGAGCGATGCGGTTGGAAAAAGAAGTAACGTTGCCGCAGTCGGAATAAGAGACGGCGGTCTTGCGGGCGCAATCAAAGCAAAGCTAACGGAGGTATCGCCACCCCGGTGACGTTTTTGATATAACGAATTATTCATCAAAGAAAGAAAGGGAGTTTTGCCGCATATGCGGCATGACAAGGATTTATTATATGGCAGCAAACAATCAGTTTAAGGTAAACCAGCTTGCAAAGGATATGGGTCTTAAGGGCAAGGAGCTTACCGACATTCTCACCTCAAAGGGCTTTGAGGTGAAGGCGCAGGCGGCTCTTGGCGCAACCGAGTTCGATGTCCTTATGGAAAATCTCACAAGAGCAAGTCAGATAGAAAACATATATGATTATATCGACGGCGTAACCTTTATTCCCTCAAAGAATAAGCCTGCAGAGGAGAAGAAGGCTGAGTCTAAAAAGGCAGAGATTAAGGCAGAAGAAAAGAAGCCCGAAGTTAAGGCAGGAGAGAAGAAAATTGAGGCTAAAAAGTCCGAAGTTAAGGCAGAAGAGAAAAAAATTGAGGCTAAAAAGCCCGAAATCAAGGCAGAAGAGAAGAAATCCGAGGTTAAAAAGCCCGAATTCAGAGCAGAAGAGAAGAAGCACGAGATCAAGAAGCCTTTTGAGAGAGACAACAGACAGGGCGGCGACAGATCATTTGACAGAGGAGATAAAAAGCCTTCCTTTGACCGTCCTCAAGGTCAGAGACCCCAGGGCGACAGACCCTCTGACAGGGGAGATAGAAAACCTTTTGAAAGGGATAACAGACAGGGCGGCTTTGATAAGAACAAGGGTCAGCAGAGAGGCACCCAGGGCGGAAGATTCCAGCAGAATCTCGGAGAGGATTATATTCCCTCTGCTCCAAAGCCCAAGTTCCAGCCCCAAGCAATCGTAAGAGGGCAAACACCCAAGGGAACTGTCAATCAGCCAAGCCAGAGAGGCGCAACAAGAGTTGTTGATACCCGTTCAAGCACGGTTGACCTTTCGAAATACGATGAGAGACTTGAAACCTTCGTTGCCGATTCTCACAACATGAGAGGCGAGAAGCAGAAGCTCAAAAAGCAGAATAACCGCGATCCTTACCGCAAGAATAAAGAAGAATTTGTTAAAAAGCCTCAGCAGCCGGTGAAGAAAAAGCCTCTTGAGATTACCATTCCCGATGAGATTTCTGTTGGTGAGCTTGCTTCAAGACTTAAGGTTGTTGCAGGTGAGGTCATAAAGAGACTTATGATGATGGGTGTTATGGCAACCGTCAATCAGATAATCGACTATGATACCGCATATCTCGTTGCAGACGAGCTTGGCGCTATCGCAACAAAGGAAGTTGTTGTTACCATTGAGGAAAAGCTCTTCGACGAAACAGAGGACAGCGAGGAGAGCCTTGAAGGCCGCGCACCCGTTGTCTGCGTTATGGGTCACGTTGACCACGGTAAGACCTCTATCCTTGATGCTAT
>CAYPKQ010000223.1:0-3956 GCA_964411355.1 uncultured Lachnospiraceae bacterium | reverse complement strand
CCAACGAAATGCAAGAGTCAAAGTCTTGTGCCTTAACCGACTTGGCTATATCCCATTATATGGCGTTTTACCCGCCGCAAACTATTATATCATATTATTCCCAATATGTCAAGAAATAATTTTTGTTTGCATAAAATGTTTTTGGAGGTGATCGCAACGAAGAACTCACTGTGTAAATTTTCTGTATTCTTTCTTTCCGTTTTGCTTGTTTTGGGGCTTTCGTCATGCGCATACGGCAAGACTTACGATACCAAAAAGGTTCTTTATGAAATGATAAAGTCGGAGGAAAAGCTGCCGGCAGGAAATATCTACTCGTTCAAAAGCTCTCCCGGTGCTCCCAATTATATTTCAAGCTCGCTTTTAAGCGCTCTTTACGGTGAAGGCAGTACTCCCGAGGTGCTATCAAATGCAGAAGATATCTCTCTGCGTCTTTCCTCCGGTCTTTACTGCTTTGAGCTTGCGGTTTTTCTTTGCCCCAATACCCGTGATGCCAATGAAATCGCTGATCTTTGCCTTCGCCGCATTGACACAATGGAACATTTTTTTAATGCCAATTCCGAAAAGCTTGGTATTGACCCTGCCTGCCTTAATAATATCAAAAATGCAAAGGTCGCAGTGGTCGGACGGTATGTGCTTATGGCAGTTTCACCAAACGCTGCTGACTGTATAAAAGGCGCAAAAAACATAATTTCCTGAAAAAACCGGTTGCAAAATGTCGAAAAATACTATATAATTTAGTTGATATTATAATGGAGGCTGTCTCGGATATGAAAAAATACTTATCGCTTCTTCTCTTAGCTCTTCTTCTCATTGCTTTTTCGGGGTGCGGAGATTCGCCATATAATGAAATAAAAAAACCGCCCCTTTCTCCAAAGGGAGAGGACGGAATAGCGACAGTTCTGCTTGATGCAGGCCACGGATTTGGCGATGTAGGCTGTGTTTCCGAATATCTTGGAGACCTCTATGAGCACCATCTCACCATGGATTTTACCAAGCGACTGGCAAAAATGCTTGAGGAAATGGGACTTAATGTGCTTCTCACTCATGACGGAGTAAATCTGCCAAACATGTCGGAAACGGTGCTTGAAGCCGAAAAGCTGAGCATAGATTTTGACTGCGAGAAGATCACGACCGAAAACAACATTTTTGAAGCCTATGAGCGCACGCTTTATGCAAACGTGCTTGCCCAAAAGACCGAGATCGACCTCTTTTTTTCGATCCATGTCAATGCAAATGCCGATACAAATACTGCAGAGGGCTTTGAGATTGACTACTGTGCCGAAAATGATTCCTCCGAAATGACCTCATTTGTTTTTGACGCAGTTTGCGCAAGGCTTGAAGCCTCTTATCCCGAAAGAAGGCTGAAAAAATTTGCCGATAGCTGGGATATGTCCTTTGTTGTGAACAAATATACCGCCATGCCTTCGATACTTTTTGAAACAGCTTATGCTTCCACCCCCTCCGAAGCTGCTCTTCTGCTTGACGAGAATTGGAGAGATGCACTTATGAGAGCGATTGCAGATGGAATTCTGGATTATTTCAGTCTTGAATATTCTAAATAAAATTATGGCTAAGTCAATGACTTAGCCATAATTTTTAAGCATTTTCTATTGTTCGGAATTTTGAAAACCACTCATTTACTGCTCATTAAATTTTGTAAAAGCGTATTTTATTTCGCTCATGGAATAGCCGTATCTTGAAAGGGCGGCTACCAGCTTTTGTCTTTCCTTAGGGTCTTTCGGTATCTCATCGCATTTACCGAGCAAAAGCTCAAAGCAAAGCTCACCGAAATTCACATCGGCAAAAGCATCGTCAGCTCCCGAAATGACCTCATCCTCATAACCTTTGCTGTGAAGATGGGCAATTATTCTTCTGCTTCCCCATTTTTTCCTTATACACCGCTCGATTTCACGGACAAGATCCTCTTCTTCATTGAGATATCCCCTGTCCCGAAGCATCCAGACAGCTTCCTTTGCCGCTTCATCATCGATTCCTCTACGCTTGAGCTTTATCAAAAGAGTTCTTGCAGTGTTTGCGCCAAAGGACACGATATTAAGTGCCCGCAAATAGGCTTCGCATCTGTTTTCAGCTCTTTCAAGCTCGTCGCAAAGCTCGGGGCTTATCTCGCCTTTTGACAGATGCATTGCTGCAAAATCCAAGGACAGCACCTTGAAATATTTTTTCTCGGTGTACTCCCCTTGATTTATTTCCACAGCGACCTCAATGACATTTCCGCCATTTCCAAGTGCCGTAAATGCCTTTATTTCGATAATCATTATTCTTCGTCGTCGAGCTTAAGTGCGCTGAAATCAAGATCGTCCTCACCATCCTCATCAAGGTCAAAATCTTCCTCAATGAGAGAGCCGGTCTGATCCTTCATTGCGCGTATCTTCGATTCGATCTCATCACATATAGGCGGATTTTCTTCAAGGAATTTTCTCACATTATCCTTTCCCTGACCTATTCTTTCACCGTCATATGAGAACCAAGAGCCGCTCTTTTTAACGATATCAAGTGCCACTGCAAAATCAATAATCTCGCCAATTTTCGAGATTCCCTTACCGTACAGGATATCAAATTCCGCAATGCGAAATGGGGGAGCGACCTTATTCTTAACGATCTTACACTTAACGTGGTTTCCGTATATTTCGCTGCCGTTTTTAAGCTGATCTGCCTTGCGCACATCGATTCTTACAGAAGCATAGAATTTCAGAGCACGTCCGCCTGTGGTCGTTTCAGGATTTCCGTAAAGCACGCCCACCTTTTCACGGAGCTGGTTTATGAAGATAACGACACAATTACTCTTTGCGATAACGGAGGAGAGCTTTCTCATGGCTTGGGACATAAGTCTTGCCTGAACGCCCACATTTGAAGCTCCCATATCGCCCTCGATCTCCTGTCTCGGAACGAGGGCTGCAACAGAGTCGATAACGACAACGTCGATAGCACCGCTGCGAACAAGAGTTTCGGTTATATCAAGAGCATCCTCGCCGCAATCGGGTTGAGAAACGAGGAGATTATCAATATCAACGCCCAGAGCCTTTGCATAAATGGGGTCGAGAGCGTGCTCTGCGTCAATAAAAGCGGCCTCGCCGCCTGCCTTCTGAACCTCTGCAACGATATGAAGAGCAACGGTTGTTTTACCCGAAGATTCGGGACCGAAAATTTCGATTATTCTTCCTCTCGGAACACCGCCTATACCCAGCGCCATATCAAGGGAGAGCGAACCTGTGGAAACGGCTTGAACCTCCATGTTCGCATTTTCACCGAGCTTCATTATAGTTCCCTCGCCATATTCCTTTTTAAGCTGTGCCAGCGCGGTATTCAGCGCCTTTTTGCGCGCGTCCTTATCATTTACGTCGATCTTTTCAAATGCGACCTTTTTTGCATTCTTGCTTGGTTTCATTTAAAACACCTCCAAAAAACGAAGGGCAAAAGCCCGATTTTGTCATTATGGTGTTATTTTACCACACCAAAACCCATTTGTCAATAGTTTTTTGAAAATTTTATTCCAAAAACGGAAAAATGGTTATTCGACTGCATTTGTCAAGTAAATTTAAAATATCGATTTTGGAAAAAGAGACAGTGCTTTTGATAAACAGTAATTTAGCGCACTGTAGGCGAATGAATTACTGTTTATCCTTCTACCGCCGCAAAATGGGCACCCCTGTGATTGTCTTGCAGGGACGCCCAAAAATAATTATTCCTCGTAATTTGTGTGTTCAAAGTGATTTCCGTAGTTAATTTGCGGTTGTCTGTTTCGCAGAATGAACATAAGAATCGACGCCGAGATCGAAAAAAAGATCGACAATATTATGAATATCGGTGCGTTATCCGAATCAAAGAGCTTATAGACTCTATAAAGTGCTATGTAGTAAAAGACACAGCTTGCAATGCTCACAGCACCGTGTATGAGGGCAAAAAACGCAAATGCAGCGATAAGACCCGTAGCGTAA
>CAYPKQ010000222.1:0-3982 GCA_964411355.1 uncultured Lachnospiraceae bacterium | reverse complement strand
AAAACGCAAATGCATCGATAAGACCCGTAGCGTAAGTAGCCGCCAAAGCAATATAATATGCAGCGGCAGAAAAAAAGGCAGCGATTTGAAATATCAAAAGTATCCATGAATATTTAAGCTTGCTTCTTCCTGCGCTATCCTTTTCCGCAACAAGTCCCAGCAGATAATTTGACACGACCGGAACAAAAGCCATCCAGGGCGAAGGGAGATCAAGAGTTTTTGCCATTCGGTAGAGACCAAAGGCAAACAAAAGATACACCGCCATACCAATTGCAAGCACCACAAAGGACGTAAGAAGTAAAATGGGCAAAATCACAAATTCCATTCCGTTATACCTCCTGTAGAAATCAGTTTTTATCCTCGTATCCGGAAATATCAATACCTGCAAGGTCTGCGGGCTTGATTTTCCCCTTTGTCCTTTCATAATAGGCAAAATTATTTCGAAGCATGAAAAGGAACTGATTATTTGGCGTTCTTCCTTCCTTTTCCGAAACAAAAAGAAATTTTTTCAGCATTTCTTCATTCATTTTCAGTTTGAATTCATATTCGTTTTTCATATCCTTTTTCTTTATCCTTTCACAAGTGAATATCCCGCTCCTCTAACGGTGTAAATAAGTCTTCTTCCGGACGGAAATTCAATCTTTTTTCTCAGGCGGCAAATATAAACGTCAACTATATTTCCACCCTTTTCTGTGTCATGTCCTATGGCATCCCGAAGCTCCTCACGGCTAACTCCCTTACCTCTCTCTGCGGCTGAAGTGAGAAGAGAAAGCATTTTCCATTCGGTAGAGCTGAGAGCAACCGTTTCGCTTCCAACAAGTGCGCTTTTTTTATCGGGCAGCGCAAGAATCTTCATTCGCATTTTATCGCTATTCAAATCTATTGAATTATACGAGGGGAGTCTGACAAGCTCAAATAGAAGCTCTTTCAGCTTTTTTCTAAGCTCCAAGATGGAAAAAATATATGGGAAAACCAAGGTTTTTCCGTCTCTTTCAACCTCGTCAAAGCCGTATCTCATAAAAGCTATAACGATTTTTTCATCTGAAATATAAGGCAAAAATTCCTCCTCTGTGAGAATAATATCCGCCTCATTTTCGTTTTTTGCTATCTCGAAACCCGAGGATCTCAGCTCATATCTGAGCATTTCCGAATATTCTCTGTCTCCGAAAAGAAGAGCTGCGCTTGCCTCAGTTTTCATCGTCATTTACCCCTTCTTTTAGCTCATTTTTATAAGAGGATTCAAATTCGCCTGCCGCATCAAGCATATCGGAAAAACCGTCTGCTGTATGAAGCTCTTTTTTTGCTCTTTTTGAGGTATAAATAACTGCCGAAACAAACGCAGTCAGGGGCAGAGTAAGCAAAATTCCTATGCTTCCAACGAGAATCTGAAGAAGCTCCACGATAATTATTTCGATATTGAAAAGATAAACGGGATTTGCGTAATTATTATAGAAATAAAGCAAAAGCGAGCACATCGAGCCGCCGATATAAGCAAGCACAAGGGTATTTGACATAGTTCCGATAACGTCTCTGCCAATATTCAGTCCCGATTTGAAAAGCTCCTGCTTTGTGGGGCTTTCCACCTTTGAAGCGATCTCCTTAAGTGATGCCGCAATATCCACCGCAACATCCATAACGGCACCAACCGAGCCGATTATTATCGAGGCATATATAAGCGCACGCAGATCAAGCCCCTCTCCTATATAGAGCAGATAGATGGAGTGCGGGTCTGCATTACCCGATATCTTTATAAATGCGTCGGTTATAAAGGTGAGCAGCAGAGATGCAAGAACTCCTCCTGCGCAGCCAATAGATGCAGCAAGGCTCATCCTGCTTATGCCGTCGGTTATTATGAGGGTCATGAATATTATATAAACGCAGACCACAACCGCCCAGAAATATATATTTCCGCCTGTAAGTATCGCGGGCATAAATACAAATACTACAGAAAGCACCGTAAGAAGCAATGAAAGGATAGTCTTGAGCCCCTTTTTTCTGCCAAAAATGACAAGAAGCGCACAGAATAGGAGCGCAAGAACTATTATTGCATCCGAGCGAACGTAATCAATAAAATTCCAATTTTCAACTCCGTCAAATTGGGCGATGATAACGCTGTCGCCTACTGCCACCGTTCTCGGATTGAAGGGGGTATATGAGCTGTAATTCTGATATACCGTAACTTTCTGCCCCTTCATCTCGCCGCCCGTGATGACAGCCTCAAAAACACTATCCTCCGAAAGAAGCTCACCACCGTCACCGTAAACGGGTATGTTCGTTATGATCTCTTTTACCTTTGCGCGCAGATAAAGCTCTCCCTCAGCATCCGCATAATAGCTTTTTCCGTGTGTTGCAGCGAAATAGCCCGCAAAGAAAATGGCTATGCAGAGGACGACCGATATGGCATAAATGATTTTATCTTTATTTTTCATATTATTTACCAAGCTCAAGCCTTATGCGTTCTACGGCAGTGCATCTGCCGCTTTCGGTGTCAAGAAAGAAAAGTGCGCCGCAAAGAACGGTATCTCCCTCGGCAACGGAAAAACGCTGAGGCATATGTGTTTTAAAACGTGCTATGATGGGACCGGGAGCAGAGCCGAGAATACCCGTTTCAGGACCTGTCATTCCAAGGTCGGTGATATATCCCGTTCCCTTGGGAAGTACCTTTTCATCCGCCGTCTGCACATGGGTATGAGTTCCCCATATCACATTTATTCTTCCATCGAAATTCAGCGCCATGGCAATCTTTTCCGAGGTTGCCTCGGCATGAAAATCAAGCAGCGCAAAATCATATCTGCCCTCTTCTGCACGAAGGATCTTATCAGCCGTAATAAAGGGATTGTCAAGCGGGTCAAGAAAGACGGTTCCCTGAATGTTCATACAAAGGAATCGGTATCCGCAGATATCTATTACAGAGTGTCCGCTGCCGGGAGTGGATGGCGGAAAATTTGCAGGGCGCAATATTCTTTTGTCGCTATCGAGCATGGGGAAAAGATCCCATCTGCCCCAAACATGGTTTCCCGTGGTGATAAGGTCAACTCCGCTCTCTAGCAAGGTCTTTGCCTCATTTGCTCCGATACCCCTTACGTCATAGGCATTTTCACCGTTTGCAATAACGGCATCAGCACCAAGCTCTTTCCTTATCTCCCAAAGTTTTCTTTTTAATGTGTCAACGGCGGCAAGTCCAACGATATCCCCCACCGCAAAAAGCTTTATTATCATTTTCTACCTCTGAAAATATTTTTTATCCTTGGATTTGCATCAAGAAAGGCGCAAAGGATCGCACAAAGCACTGCCCCCGTCGCTCCTTGAAGAAGATTTGCAGGTATCTCTGCCAGAGAAACGGTCATATTTCCATATATTATCGAACCGCAAAGATAATATCCCGCAGCGTTTATGAGAACAGCAGCCAAAAATGCAAGAATATTGCGTCTCGTAAGCAGTTTTTCGCTTTTTGAAGTAAAAGCAAGCGTCATTGCCGCCTTTATAAGCGCAGTTGGAAGTATCCACATTGGATAGCTTGCCGCAAGGTCGGCAAGCGAAGCACCGAGAGCGGCGATAATGATCGCCATCGGCTGTGGAAAAATAATTGCCGAAAAGTAAACTGCCGCATCTCCGAGATGGATATATCCCGTATGAGTTGGGAGCTTCAAAAATGAGGTCATAACAAAAATTATTGCCGCCCAAAGCGCCCCTCTTGTCAGAACACTGACCTTACCAAATTTTTTATCTTTGTCAAAAGCCATATTTTACACCTCTTTTTTTACACTATAATTATAAAACACACAGCCTGCTTTGTCAAGATACATGTAAAATAAAATCCTTTTTAGGGCTCATAAAAGACCGTAAAAAGTAATTTATCAGCATGTAAGGTCGCTAAATTACTGTTTATAGGCGCACAAGACAAAAAAGCCTCTCCCTTAGACGGATGGTCGTAAGACAGGAATTCTTAAAAATTAACATTTTACGGCATCTGTCTGACAGG
>CAYPKQ010000221.1:0-3997 GCA_964411355.1 uncultured Lachnospiraceae bacterium | reverse complement strand
TGCTCGGAAAGACAGGACGAGATGTCATAGAGGAGCTTCAGCGCAGGGGAATGAATGTAAGCGACTGCACCTTCAGCAAGGCAATTAAGAACGTGGACAACTCCCCTGCGATTCAGAAGATAAGAAAAGAAGCAATCGCAGTTCTCGAAGAATGGCAAAGCAAGGAGCACAATAATGTACGGAAATGAGGACAGAGCGGTCAAGGGTGTTGTTTGCTTTCGGAACTCGGACGGTTCTTTCAGCGACGATGTCAGAGAAATATACTGCGACGAGCCGCAGGAAGAAATGACCGAACTTGAAAAAAGACAGCTCGAATACTTCACCGCCAAGGTTCTTGCGCCCATGTTTTATGCGGACATGAAAAAAATGCAAGAGAGAGGGAAAGCTAACAGTGGATGATAAGAAAAAAGCAAAGTTCATCCCTTTGCCCTATAAGGAAGCGGATGAAGCCATCAGAAAAATATACGCAAAATTTTTTGAGCTGCGTAAAAACTTAAAAAAATAACGGCAAAAGCCGAAAAAAGGAGAGAAAAAACATGAAAAACATTAACGGAAACATCCGCTTTGGCGGAAATGCGCTGAATTTCAGCTTCAGCGACGGCAAAATGGATATGGACGTTTTGACCGAAAGAGCCTTTGGCGAGGATGAGGTGAAAACGGTTGAGGGTGTCATTGATGACCTCGTTCATATCTGCGCTAAGCTTGAAAAAAACATCAGAGACTACGGTGAAATGAAGGGCCAGTCATTTACTTGGCTCAGAAAGTTTATTCTTACGAAAAAAGAACTTAAAAAAGAAGAAAATTATACTTTAGGTGCTTCTGATCTCAAATTCAGCTCAAAAGCAAAAAGAATTCCCGATCCCGACGACACAGGAAAGTTTTACATCGAACTTAACGGTATAAAACTCATAGAAGAAAACGGCGAGATCGTCGGATGGATGCTGTTATAAGAGAGGAAAATCAATATGAATAGTACAAGTATTCCTATGATGAGAAATACCGGGACAGAGAGGGAAAAGCGGAAACGCAGAGCGAGGCGGGCTGGGCTGTTCTTTGATGCACTTTCAACTGCTTTCGGAGTGCTCAGTGCCTTGATCCTGATGTGGTTACTCGTTTCTTGGGTGGATTTCTGCGCCCACAACCTTTCCCGCAGCTTCGATTTTTGGCTCGGGAATGCCAATCTTATATATTTGATTTGCAGCAGCATATAAATTTTATTTTTAAGGAGCTATTTTTATGCATTTTAAAACGATAAAAAGAGACAAGATACTGCCGATGATAGAGCAGGCGAAGGACAAAAAGGAGCAGAAAAGTATTCTTTGCGACCTTCTTGAATGCAAGAGCGATGAGCTTGATGTACTTATAAAAGAGCTGGAGAAGGAGAGAACCGCCGCCAATACAGAGGCTGTGCCCGAGTTTAAAAGCGGCAAATGGAGCGACATCGAGCTTGAGCAGTTAAAGAAGCTTCACGGCAGAGGTTTGGGGAGCGCAGAAATTGCCGCGAAGCTCGGAAGGCTGCAGAAGTCTGTAATTCATAAGCTTGCGGAGTTAAAGCAGGATGAAGCGCAGTATGAGCTTTGTGAGGACGGCAAAGAAGCGGACGACAAGGCGCCCATAAAGAAGGCTTTGGAGAATGATGAGCTGACAGCTGCCAACAATTATGCGAGGGAACTTGAAATACGTCTCTCCGAGAGGGATTCAAAGATAGAAGCTCTTGAGAAGGCTCTTGATGCGTCGTGTGCGGCGGAGGATAGATACCGCGAGCTTGTAAAGGAAGCGGAGGAGAGTGCAGAAGAGACAAAAAAGGCTCTTGCTCTTTCCGAGGAACGACTTAAGAACTGCCGCGAGCATCTTATGAAGTATGACCGGGAACAGACGGCACTTTCGGCGGCACTTGCAAAATCTCTTGAATTTATTGCAACTCTCAACGGCGTGATATCAAAGTATCTTAAAGCATGAGGAGAATTAAACATGAATACAAAAAATCAAATAGTAATGATACCGATAAGCAAGCTTTTCCATCACCCCAAAAATCCGAGAAAGAACCTGGGCGATCTCACGGAGCTTTCCGATTCTATAAAGGCGAAGGGCATCCTTCAGAATTTGACGGTCGTACCGATTCCCGGCGCCGATGAAGAAAGATATTATGTCGTTATCGGTAACCGCCGCCTCGGAGCTTCGAGGATGATACTGAATGAGCTCCCTTGCGTTATATCCGACATGGATGAGAGGGAGCAGATCGCCACCATGCTTCTTGAAAATATGCAGCGCAGTGATCTGACCGTCTTTGAGCAGGCAGACGGATTCAGGCAGCTCCGTTTTGAATTTGGTGAGAGTGTTGAGGATATTTCCGCAAAGACGGGATTTTCCGAAAGCACGGTTCGCCGCCGTTTGAAGCTCTCGGAGCTGGACCGCAACAAGCTCAAAGAAGTCTGCGAGGACAGGCAGATCACCATTGACGATGCTTTGAAGGTCTGCGAGATCAAGGACGAGAAGGCAAGAAATGCTGCTCTTGAAACCATAGGCACAAAGAATTTTTACAGCAAGCTTCACTGCGAGATGGAAAATCAAAAGCGCAGGGAGCAAATTCTTGCGCTTGTAGAAGAGATAAAGGAATTTGCTCCCACAGAGCTTAAAGCTCGTCCCGCTTATGATGATGAAATATGGCGGTGGCTCAAAACTTATTATACATATTTGAATGAGAAGGTGGAAAAGCCTGATTTTGACGCTTCTTTTGCTTATCATGTCGGTCCTACATGGGTAGCGGTATATGCCGATACCATTCCGGATGAAGAGGATTCAGAAGAAAAGCAGAAGAAGGAACAGAGAGAAGCGGCAATAGAGGAATGCAGAGCCGAATGTAATATGCTTACGGATATGGCATACAACCGCCGCACTCAGTTTGTCAAAAATCTTAAGATTGACAAGCCTATGCTGATATCGGTGAACAAGTGGGCGCTCGAAAAAGCTGATGAGTACTCTTTATCAACTTTCGATATGATAAACAAGTATTCAAAAAAACCCGCTGAAAAGGCAACCAAAAAACAAGTTCTTAGAGAATACGAAACAGACCCATACAAGCTGGCATTTCTCATTATGTTCGCAAGATATTCAGACTCAGGCAGCGATACATATATCAATAGAACTTGGACGGGAAAGCCGGAATATTGTGATTGCAAGTCTCTTGATACCATTTACGAGATTCTTTCCGATTTCGGTTATGAGATATCGGACGATGAAGCGGCTCTGATGGACGGCGCGCATCCCATCTTCAGTAAAAATTTTCTTGAGGGGATTGAAGAATGACCGGCGGGGAGATCAAATGGGCATTTATGCAGGGAGTTCCCGTTAGGCTCATTGACAGGGTGAGAGGGCTTAATATCCGGTATCCGAGGATAGAAGAGGTCGTTTACAGACGTGACGGAAAGCGGGTGGCGGTATCTGCCGCACTTATCAGCCGTGCCGGGGAAGCTCCCACAGCCACAAGAGCCCGGAGCGAGGATGTATTTTTTGCCCGAGAGGAGGATGCTGAAAGATGCAGAGCGGAAATGAATACCGAAGAAGATGTCTCGTGAGAAGCGAGCCTGACGGGAAATTTTACATAGAGGGCGCAGATATATCTGCGCTCTCTCCCGTGCTTTACAGCGTCGTTTACAAGCTGAAAAATTACGAGGAAAGCGGACTTTCGCCCGATGATGTATCGACGCTGAAGGATCTCTATGACGATGCCTGCGAAACCATATCGAAACAGCGGGGAGAGATCGAGGAGATGCGGCGGAAGCTCGTTGAGCTTCCCATCCGTCCCGGAGATACTGTTTATGACTGCCGTGAGTTCTTCTGTGCCGATATTGAGCGGCCGAGGATAAGACGCGATAAAGTCTTTTCGGTGAAAATTTTGGAGGATGACCCAAAAAGGACGGGCGGTAAGCGCGGAGTTTACCTTTACCGCACCGAATTTGCCACCTACCGCCCCGAGGACTTCGGAAAAACTGTTTTT
>CAYPKQ010000220.1:0-4069 GCA_964411355.1 uncultured Lachnospiraceae bacterium | reverse complement strand
GGAGTATTTTGTTTCCTATTATGATTACTACCAACCCGAGGCTTATATCCCCGGAAAGGATGTTTATATCGAAAAGGATGCGATGGTAAATGACGAAATAGACAAGCTGCGTCACAGCGCAACCTCTGCTCTTTTTGAGAGGCATGATGTCATCATCGTTGCCAGCGTTTCCTGCATTTACAGTCTTGGTGACCCCGAAGAATATAAAAAGCTTACTCTTGCGGTGCGCCCCGGAATGAAAAAAGACCGTGACACCTTTATCCGAGAGCTTATCGCCATCAGCTATGACAGAAATGACATAAATTTCGTGCGTGACAAATTCAGAGTTCGTGGCGACTGCATTGAGGTCTTCCCCGCAAACTCCGGCGAAAAGGCTCTTCGGGTTGAGTTTTTTGATGATGAGATAGACCGCGTTTCCGAGATAAATGTTGTAACGGGAGAGCTTATAAGACTTCTGAACTATGCAGCTATATTCCCTGCCACACACTATGCGGTTTCAGATGACAAAAGAGAAGCTGCACTGAAGGAAATCGAAGATGAAATGGTAGAGAGAAAGGCTTATTTTGAGTCTTGCGGCAAGCTCCTTGAAGCACAAAGGATTGAAGAAAGAGTCAAATATGACCTTGAAATGCTCCGTGAGATAGGCTTTTGCTCGGGAGTTGAAAACTATTCCAGAGTTCTTTCGGGCAGAGCACCGGGTTCGACCCCTTATACTCTCCTTGACTATTTTCCAAAGGATTTCCTGCTCTTTGTGGATGAATCCCACATGACACTCCCACAGGTAAGAGCCATGAGCGGCGGCGACGGTGCAAGAAAGAAAAATCTTGTGGAATATGGCTTCCGCCTCCCCTCAGCCTTTGACAACAGACCCCTTACCTTTGATGAATTTGAGGGAAAGATCGGACAATCCGTGTTTATCAGCGCAACTCCGGCGCAGTATGAAAAGGAACATTCTCTGCAAACGGTCGAGCAGATCATCAGACCCACGGGACTTATCGATCCCGAGCTTGAGATTCGCCCAATCGAAGGACAGGTTGACGACCTTATGGGCGAGATCAAGATAAGAGCGGAAAAGGGAGAACGTGTACTTGTAACGACCCTTACAAAGAAGATGGCAGAGGATCTTACCGACTATTTCGCAAAGAACGGACTTAAGGTGAAATATATCCACTTCAATGTTGACACAATGGAGAGAATCGAGATAATACGCGATCTTCGTCTCGGAGTTTTTGACGTGCTTGTGGGAATCAACCTTCTCCGAGAAGGACTTGATATCCCCGAGGTATCTCTCGTCGCCATTCTCGATGCTGACAAAGAGGGACTTCTCCGCTCGGAAACTTCACTTATCCAGACCTTTGGACGTGCCGCAAGAAACGAGCACGGAAAGGTCATAATGTATGCGGATACCGTGACGGGCTCAATGCAGAGAGCAACAGACGAAACCAACCGCCGCCGTGAAATTCAGAAAAAATATAACGAGGAGCACGGAATAGTTCCTCATACGATAATTAAGGGAATACGCGACCTTATCGACATTGGAATAAAAGACGATAAGGGCGAAAAGAGCGGAAAAAAGGGCGCATCAGCTTCTTCACAAAAGAAGCTTACAAGAAAGGAAAAGGATGCTCTCATAGAAAAGCTCACAAAGGAAATGAAGGACGCAGCAAGGCGGCTTGAATTTGAACAAGCGGCATTCCTGCGCGATAAGATAAAGAAACTAAGGGATTAAAAATGAAAAGTGAACTTATAATCAAGGGTGCAAGAATGCACAATCTGAAAAATATTGATGTTACGATCCCCCGTGACAAGCTGGTTATCATAACGGGACTTTCCGGCTCGGGAAAATCGTCGCTGGCCTTTGACACCATCTATGCCGAGGGGCACAGACGCTTTGTGGAATCGCTTTCATCATATGCAAGAATGTTTCTCGGTCAGCTTGACAAGCCCGATGTAGACAGCATTGAGGGACTTTCCCCCGCCATCTCCATCGACCAGAAAACAACATCTAAAAATCCCCGTTCAACGGTTGGAACAGTAACGGAAATATACGATTATCTCCGTCTGCTTTATGCGAGGATAGGTATTCCCCACTGCCCCGTTTGCGGCAAGGAAATAAGACAGCAGAGCACAGACCGGATAATAGACCGAATAATGGCTCTCCCCGAGGGAACGAGATTCATGGTCATGGCACCCGTAGTTAGAGCAAAAAAGGGTAGACATGAAAAGGTTTTTGAGTCTGCAAAAAAGAGCGGCTATGTCCGTGTTCGTGTTGATGGAAATATGTATGAGCTTTCCGAGGAGATAATGCTTGATAAAAATATCAAGCACAGCATCGAGATCGTTATCGACCGTCTCATTATGCGCGATGATATAAGATCAAGACTCGGTGATTCGGTTGAAAACGCCCTTTCTCTTGCAGATGGACATCTGCTGATACACACTGTTCCGCGCGATGGAGAAAAGGAAGAGGAGCTGGAATTTTCGCAGAATTATGCCTGCGAGGAGCATGGAATTTCATTTGGCGAGCTTGAGCCGAGAATGTTTTCCTTCAACAATCCCCAGGGTGCTTGCCCCGCTTGCTCGGGTCTTGGAGAGCAGAACATTCTGTCCGTTGAAAAAATGATGCCCGATAAGAGCCTTTCCCTTTCGGAAGGCGGAATTGCGGTTAACGGCTTCAAATCCCTTGAAGAAGAAAGCTGGAATGGTCCGCTTTTCTCTGCCGTGGGCAAAAAAATGGGCTTCACCATGAAAACGTCTCTTAAGGATTTCACAAAGGAGCAGATGGATGCCCTTCTCTACGGAACGGGACTTGAAAAATACAGCATAACCCGATATTTTGGCGGCGAAGCTCATAAGCAGACAACCGTTTTCGAGGGACTGATAAAGATGATTGAGAGCCGCATGACCATGTACGGCAATGAATATTACAATGAATTTATCGAGCAGACACCATGTCCAAAATGCGGAGGCGCAAGACTTTCGCCCACCATTCTTTCCGTTACAGTTGGCGGCAAAAATATCCATGAATTCTGCTCGCTTTCAATCGCTGACGCACTTACCTTTGTAAACGAGCTGCAATTTACAGAAACCGAGCAGACCATTGCAAGAGAGATCGTCAAGGAAATAAGAGCAAGACTCGGCTTTCTCGTGAGCGTAGGTCTTGACTATCTGACCCTCACAAGAAAAGCAGGTACTCTTTCAGGCGGAGAAGCGCAGAGAATAAGACTTGCAACCCAGATCGGCTCTTCTCTTGTAGGTGTGCTTTATATTCTCGACGAGCCAAGCATAGGGCTTCATCAAAGGGATAACGAAAAGCTGATCGGAACTCTGAAAAAGCTCCGTGATCTTGGAAACAGCGTGCTTGTGGTAGAGCATGACGAAGAAACGATGCTTTCTTCCGATTATATAGTCGATATCGGACCGGGTGCGGGAATACACGGCGGTGTCCTTGTTGCCTGCGGTACTCCCGAGGAAATAATGAAAAATGAAGCCTCGGAAACCGGAGCATATCTTTCGGGAAGAAAAAAGATACCCGTTCCAAAGATACGCAGAAGCGGAAACGGAAAATTTCTTTCCGTTCTTGGGGCGGAGGAGCATAATCTTAAAAAGATCAATGTTGATATTCCCCTTGGCAGCTTCGTTTGCGTAACGGGCGTTTCGGGCTCGGGCAAATCCTCACTTGTCAACGGCATAATCGCGCCTGTCCTTGCTAAAAATCTCAACCGCGCCATCACTTACCCCGGAAAACATAAGGCGATCAAGGGCATGGAAAATCTGGACAAGGTCATAACCATTGACCAAAGCCCCATTGGAAGAACACCACGTTCAAATCCCGCAACCTATACCGGACTTTTCGGTGATATTCGCGACCTTTTCGCAAAGACTCCCGATGCAAAAGCCAAAGGCTACGGTCCCGGCAGATTTTCCTTTAATACAAAGGGCGGAAGATGCGAGGCTTGCGAGGGTGACGGCGTTAAGAAGATCGAAATGCACTTTTTGCCAGATGTTTATGTAAAATGTGACGTTTGCCACGGAAAACGATATAACCGTGATACCCTTGATGTAAAAT
>CAYPKQ010000219.1:0-4113 GCA_964411355.1 uncultured Lachnospiraceae bacterium | reverse complement strand
GTTTTTTGTTAGTGAGAAAATTATACCATATCTTGTACCTAATGTCAATTGGCAATATTCCACAGATAATTTGTGTTTTTTTTGTGCACAAGCACATATTGTGCTAAATGTTGCGAAGAAGTACTATATATTGTGCTTGGATAATTATACACCTCTGATTTCAGCGGATGGAACATATTTTCGGGCAATATCAATATATTGATCCATTAATTCCTTAGCAATTCCGTGCATTTCTGCGCAGATAAGATCACCCGAATCAACAAAATTTTGAAGATACCAGCGCTTTGCCCCAACTATGTGCTTGCCGATTTTTTCTATATCCTCTGCGGTATGAAGCTCGGAAACAACAGTAGTTCTGAACTCATAATCCACATCCGAATTCATTAAAAATTCTATACTTTCACATACCCTTTCGGTGTCATATCCAAGGCGGCCGACTGTTTCCGAATATTTATTCAAAGAATTTTTAACATCTATCGCCACATAATCCACAAGCCCCGATAAAACCAGCTCCTTCAGCTTTTCGGGAAAGCTACCGTTGGTATCTAGCTTCACCTTAAACCCCATTTCTTTGATTTTTTCGATAAAATCAAAAATATCGCTCTGAAGCAGAGGTTCACCGCCTGTTATGGCTACACCTTCAAGTGTTCCCTGCCGTTTTTTCAAAAATTCAAATATTTCTTCTTCGGTATATTCTTCCTCATTTTTGCCTGTCACAAGTGAAGCATTATGGCAAAACGGACAGCGAAAATTACATCCTCCGGTAAAAACAGTACAGGCAAGATGCCCCGGATAATCAAGGAGAGTAAGCTTTTGAAGTCCTTTTATAATCATCAGAAAGCCCAATTGCCTTTCTTGAATATCTGAACCTCTTTGCCGTCTCTTGTATAAGCAACGATCGAAAGATCCTCGGAACCTATCATAAAATCTTCATGCATGATGGAGTCGTTCAGACCCATTTTCTTACATTCTTCCATTGTAAATTTGTCATAGTCTTTTATACATTCCATAAATCCTCTTCCAAGGGCAAGATGGCATGATGCATTTTCATCAAAAAGTGTATTGCAGAATGTAATACCAAGGTTATTTATGGGGGAATCATATGCGATAAGCGCACATTCTCCAAGATAAGCGGCACCCTCGTCCATACTTATCATTTTTTTGAGAAGCTCAACATTTTTCTCTGCTGTTACCTCAACGGCCTTCCCCTTCTCAAATCTTATGCTGAAATTTTCGATAAGCTCGCCGTTATAGGAAAGCGGCTTTGAGGAAAAAACGATTCCCTCTGCGGTATCCTTATCGGGAGACGTGAATACCTCCTCGGAAGGAATATTGGGATTATAATAGTCACCGCCGAGTGTGTATTCGACACCACCCGCAAATTTGCTTCGGGACATAAGACCAACTGTGAAATCTGTTCCGTTTGACGATTTATAATGCAGCTTTTCGATATCGAGAGAATTGAGGTAGTCGCATCTCTTTGCAAGTTCTTCGTTATGCTGCTTCCAAGCAGAGATGGGATCCCCGGTAGCTCTCGATGCTGCGAGAATAGCCTCCCAGAGCTTTTCCATTGCAACGCTTGTTCTGACATCCGGGAATAATTTTTTCGCCCATTTTGCCCCCGGAACTGCTGCGATGCACCACTGATATTTGTTATCCATTTTGTCACGGAAAGGCTTTACGACTTTACGTTTTGCACCCATAGCGCGGCTGAATTTTTCCTGATCTATGCCCGAAAGCCCATCCGGATCTTCGCTTATAAGATATATTCTTGCAGGAAGAGTATCTACCTGGTGCTGAAGCTTTGCTTTCTGCCATTTTTCGGTCTTTGAAAGAGTCTCAAGAGACTGATATTTAACAGCAAGTCTTGTAAGGGGCTGATAGTCAAAATCAACCGTAACCTTTCTTGCACCCGCCTTATAGCATTCCTCGGCTACCATATATACAAACTCCGGCTGCTCCGGCTCTGCTGTGATGATAACGTCTTGATCTTGTCTTACGTTTATTCCCATTGTTGCAATAAGCTTTGCATAATTTCTTAAAACTGTTTTTTTCATAGCTTTACACTCCAAAATATTTTTTAATATCTTCTTTTGTCGCTTTTATACTTCCCTGGATCATTTCGGAGCTTCCGCCGCCCTTGGCAGACAGCTTTTCTCTCATGTCGGAAGCAAGTGCGCGCAGATCGTCACTTTTAGACGATGCTGCAAATGTATATCCCTTTGTATCATCTCCACAGAAAACGGCACATATACCGCCGCATTTTTCAATGCACGAATTCATGAGCTTTCTCATGTCACCCGGAGCGGCATCCTCTTCGAAAATGCAGATATTCCCATCCGTGGGTTCGATCTCCGCAATTTTATAAGCCGAAAGAGTGCATCTGAGCTCATAATTCTTTTGTTTGAGTCCGGATATTTCATCCTGAAGTCTTATGAGAGCTTCGCCAAGTGAGCTTTGCTTCACCGAAAGCGACTTTGCACTTTCCGCTATCATGTGATATCTTGCGTCATAATCACGGAGAGCGTCAAAGCCGCAAAGCAGATGTATTCTTGTACCGCCCTTGTTTTTTTCATGGTCAAGCAGCTTGATAATACCGATCTCACCGGTCCTTAAAACATGGGGAGCACAGCAAGCACAGGCATCATAACCTTCGATTATTACTATCCTCACATTTTCCGTAAGGTCAAGCTTACTTCTGTATTCAAGGTTTTTAAGCTTTTCGGCATCGGGATATTCACAGATAATGCGGACATTTTCCGAAACAGCCTTATTGGCAAGATATTCGATTTTGCGGATATCTTCTTCTGTAAGGATTCCGTTAATATCGAGTGTGATATCCTCGTGTCCCATATGAAAGCCCACGTTATCGTAGCCGAAATTTTTGTGTATCAATCCCGATACGATATGCTCACCCGAATGATTCTGCATCCTTCTGAAGCGCTTTTCAAAATCAAGCTTGCAGTTATAAATTTCGCCCTCGGAGAGAGGCTTATCAGTTATGTGAGCAATAACGCCCGACGAAATTTGAACATCAAGCACTTCTGCTTCACCTATATACCCCGTATCCGCATCTTGACCGCCGCCTTCGGGAAAAAACGCAGTTTTATCGAGTATTATCTCATATTTATCATCAATACTCTTACAAGACAAAACGGTTGCGGAAAATTCACAGAGGTGACTGTCGGTTTCGTACAATTTGATAGTGTCCGTCATTTTCCTACCGCCGTTCCCAAAAGGTGGACAAGCTCAAGATTAGATGATCTGACGATTTTCTTAAGCGTAGGAACATTCTTCAGCCCATCCCAAAGAACATCCGAATATGTATCGAAAGGTCTTGAAATCTGACCGCCGAGAACAAGAGCCTCTATCTTGTATTCATTGAAAAGATCAACGAGCACGTCTGCGATCACCTTAGCCATTCTTCTGTAAGCTCTTATGCAGCTCTCGTCACCGCCAAGTGCGCCGTCGATTATTTCACGGCAAGGAAGTGACTTTCCTCCGCTTTCTTCTTTATAAAGTCTTTCAACTCCTCGCAGAGAAACAAACTCCTCTGCAATGGTATCCATATAGGGGGTGTCATATCTTTCATAAAGCGGTTCGCCGCTCGTCTTGCGGAGGGGTTCTCCGTCTATCATCATTCCATAACCAAAGCCGGTGCCAATCATAACTCCCGCAACTCGCTTGCAATCGGGAACATCAACCGCCGCCCCTTGGATAAATGCCGCAGAATCATGCATAAATTTCACCGGAACACCGGGTGCAGCTTCTTCGAACCACGGACGGAGCGGAATATCCTTGATGGATGCGTATTTATGCTCCATGCGGCTTATTCCCTTTTCATAATCAAAGGGTGCCGGAATATCAACATGAATAGCATCAAGTGAGAGATTGTTTTTTACAGCGTTATCAACACCGCGGCGAATTATCGCAAGATAACCGCCCTTTATTTCTTCAAGAGGTCCTGAAGAATTTGCACTCTCGCTGTCAAGAGTTCCCTCAACGAGATTTTTTCCTACAAAAAGACCGCTTTTAACATTAGTTCCGCCAACATCAATGGCAAGTACTACCTTTTCCATATTTTTTCTCCTTAAGATTTTTACTGCATTATAT
>CAYPKQ010000218.1:0-4168 GCA_964411355.1 uncultured Lachnospiraceae bacterium | reverse complement strand
CCTTTTTAATGTTTTCCTTATTCATAATATAAGACCTCCATGAATAAATATGCGCAAAATATTTGTTATGTGAATATTATACACCCAATATACAATTTTGTCAAGCATTTTAGCCTTTTTTATTTAAATATAGCAATTTAATCAATGCTCCACCAAAATATAGGGGCTATTTTGGCAATTACGCCAATTTGACGGTTTCTCCCGCAGGGATTTTTATTTTTTCCTTCTTATCAAGCTCCACCCAAAGCTCGGTGGTGGTTGGATTTTGCAGTATTTTTTCGTCTGCCGATATACGGAGCATACGAAGAGCATTCATATAATCCAATATTTCGATATTAGTGGCATACCATATTTTATCCGAGCCCGAAAGGGTTGAAATAACCTTTTCAATATGAGCCCAATCCTCCTCGCAGCGAAATTCGTGAGAATGTCCCCAGATATAGAGGAGAGGTTTTGTCCATTCCGAATCAAGCGTTTCCATAAATTTTTCTGCAATTGGAAGCGCATCTCTGTGGTGGCAGGTTGGATGCCACATAAGAGGAACTTCGGGCATTTCTGTTGCCCCCATAGTTGATCTGCAGGTTCTGCTGTATTCGATTCCGCATGAAGAAAGTATTTCGCAGACCTTTTCATTATAATTGCCGCTTGGATATGACATTCCTCTTACGGGATATTTTGCGATCTTTTCAAGCAGCTTTCTGTCCTCAAGTACCTGCTGGGCGGCGGTTGCATAGGGCATTCTTGTGAGCCAGCCGTGGTTTACCGTATGGCAGGATATTTCGTGCCCGATGTATATTTTTTCAATATTATTAAGCTCCGTATCGCTTTTGCCGATATATTTTCCCGCATTCAGATGAAAGCTTCCTTTAACACCGTATTTGTTAAATAGCCGGATAAGTCTTGCATCGTTTTCGTGCCCGTCGTCATAGCTGAAAGTAACTACGCGCCGCGTGCCTCCGGGATATAAATTGAATTGAATCATGGATTCACCTTCTTCCCTCATTATTCTAACACATTTTGCATATTTTTGCAACAATTTTTGCCATATTTATTGACTAAATTTTTTTTTGAGTGTATAATTTAGGAAATAAAGCTTTTCGGGAGGAAAAAGACATGAGTGAAGAAATAAAATACAGTATAGATGGCGTGCCTTCAAGAGTAAATATGGAGATCGACGACTATTGGAAGGAGCATATTGACGAGAGGATCAAGAATATCCCGGAGGGAAAATCCTTTATCGTTTGCACCGACTGGCATTTTACCAAGGGCGGCACGAGAAATTCGAGAAAGACCACCGCACTTATCAAGTACATAAGGGAAAAAACGGGCATCAGAATGGTGTTAAATTTAGGTGATCCCCTTCGCGGTCAGGATGATCCGAACGATCTGCGAGAGGAGCTTAAGGTTTCTCTTGAAGAGTATTTTTTTGACGTTTTCGGGCATGACGGACTTTTTGCGGTTGGTAATCACGATACCAATGTTTGCGTTTGGCTAGGCGTTAGCAGACGTGAGGAAAATCCCGAGGTTGAAGGCGTAAACGGCGGCGGTGCATTCAATTATCTGGCAACCCAGGAGGAGATATACAATGCATCGGTAAGGCATATTGAGGACATGGTCTGCTTTGATGAAAAAATGCTCGGGAAGCTCGATCAGCTTGATTATCCCTATGTTGGAAAAGAGGATGGAATACACTATTCCCCCGAGGAGATGAAGCACCAGGCACCTTTCTGGGCAAAGATGCATTATCATTATGACGATACAGAAAACAAGATCAGATATATCGTTATGGATACGGGTGACTGCGGTCTTATGGGCTTCTATGTTCTGAAGATGCTCTGGACAGCAATTTTCCCAGTGGAATACGATTGGCTCTCTGAAACTCTTATGTCAACTCCCGAGGGATATGACATTGCGGTGGTAGGTCATATGTTTGCAACACAGAGACCCGGTGAGGGCGGTAGTAGCCATGGAATTTATAAGATACTTCAGGCGTTCAGAGCAAAAACAAAGGTTGAATTTGATGTTCCCGACAAATGCGACAATGCAAAGATACTTATCGGTGATATGCATAAGAGCTATGATTTCACGGGCAGCACCTTTAATAAGACCATATTTACAATGGCGGGTCACTGGCATAGAGAACGCTGTTATATCTGGTATAACGATGAGGACGGAACCGAGCACGTAAATGAGACTTATGAGCCGGGCAAGGAGTATCCCGATAATGCAATGTTCCATTTTCTTATCAATAACGATTGCTTCGAAAAGCCTGCGGATGAGCTTGATGTTGAGATGATACAGGGGACGGTCACCGAAAACACCTTTGATATCGTTACAATAAAGGACGATGGAAAGATCGTAATAACAAAAATCGGAGCAGGCGAGGGTGGAACGTTTTCCTATAAGCCGTAAGTTCTTCATTTTTGACAGTAAAGTCTTTGTTTTGAACATTTGAAAAAACGCTTATATATGTTATAATTAGAAAAAAACGGAGAATTTGCGATATGGATCTACAAAAAAATAATGTTCCTGCGGCAAAGCAGGTTTATAAGAGATTTTTCTTTGAGCCGCATGAAGGACTCCGTGTGCTTTTTGTGGGAAATTCGATAACTCATCATGATCCGAAGCCTGATATCGGATGGAATCTCGATTGCGGAATGGCGGCAAGCTGCCTTGACAATGATTATGTTCACGTAATGGAGAGATATATTTCCGAGGTAGTGCCAAACGCCACCTTTGGAATGCTTCATGTATCGGATTTTGAGCGTGAATTTCTTACGATGAAGGATCTGAAAAAGGAATTTGAGGGTGCGGTTGAGTTTAAGCCGAATATTGTGATCATGTTTTTTGGAGCAAATGTCTCCTGGGAATGGTCAGAGCAGGTCGGTTTTGACAAAGCCACCGAATTTTTCGGAGAGGCTTACGAGGGGCTGAGAAATGCTCTTGCGGGCGGAAGAGAAGTGGCTTTCTTCCATGTTCAGGGCTTTTATGATAAGCCGTATCTTGACAAAGCAAAGGAAATCATTGCCGAAAAATATGGTGATAAATACGTTTTGCTGAATGATCATATTCGTAAAAATGAGTATTTCAGAGGACTTTATAATCATCCCAATGATGCGGGAATGAAGGCGATAGCAGATCATCTTTGGGAAAATATTAAATCAGAGGTTGAAAAATACCGATAAGGAGTTAAAATGAAGAAAATCGTTTTATATCTATCAGTGCTCATTTCAGTTGTTTTTCTTCTTGCTTCATGCGGAGAAGAGGTGGGGAAAGAAACTGTGACACTTGATGATGGCTATTATACAAAAGGTACTGTGACAGATGAATTTTCATGGTCACTTGATGAATCGGGAGTTCTTAAGATAACTCTTGAAGAAGGCAACAAGGCAAAGCAGATGGATGCTTCAAATGCCGATTATCTTCTTGCAATTGAGCCTTTCCGCGATAAGGTGACGCATATTGAGATTGACCGCTTTGCAGGTAAGATAACTTATAGCGGTGATAGTGCTATTGCGGCTGTCAGAAGTGCGGATAGAAACCTTTGTGCTTCGATGCCGAAGCTTGTAAGCGTTCATTTCATAGGCGATAAGCAGAATTTCTGGGTAGAGGAAAATAATGCCGAAACAAGCGGACTTTTTTATGGTGCATCTGCGCTTAAAACTGTTTGGTTTGGGGAAGAGAAGCAGGAGAATGTGATCGACCTTTCAGGCGTTGGTTACGGCACTCCCTCAAATAGAGATAACTATTTTTCAGAGTCGCTTTTCAGTGGTTGCTCTTCGATAGAAAAGGTCGTATTGCCAAGACAAATAAAAAAGATAACAGAATTTTCTTTCATGGGCTGTACAGCTCTTAAGGAAATAGATCTCGGAATGGGTGTTTCGGAGATAGGTGCAAGAGCCTTTGCAGACTGTGCTTCTCTTGAAAAAGTCAACTTTGATTCCACCGATTTCAAGGTGGGTGAGAATGCTTTCCCCGATAACGAGGGGCTGCTTATAAGCGTTAAGAACGAGGATGACCGTGCCGCAATTGAAAGCGTCTGCAAATTCACAAAGACCGAATTCTTTGTGCCTCTTGACGATTATTGGCTTGAGCATATTGATGCGCAGCTTGCAACACTTCCCGAGGGACGCTCCTTTATCGCAATTACCGATACACATTACAGCAG
>CAYPKQ010000217.1:0-4224 GCA_964411355.1 uncultured Lachnospiraceae bacterium | reverse complement strand
TTGTCAATTGCTTTCCTAAAAATTTTCAATATAATTAAATTACGAAACAAAAAAGATTGATAAAATGATATAATCATTATGATGTATTGATAGGCTCTTCAATTGAATTTTTCTAATATCAGCGCAAAAAAACTTAGCTTTTTATATGTCAAAGTAAAATTCTCGAAAGAAGTGACATTTTGACACATTTTACAAGCAAAAGTGCTTGAATTTCGAGTTTTGTCGAGGTATAATATTACTTGTAATTGTTTAAAATGTGGTGATTTTATCTTCTGAACGCTTATGAATATATTAAATTTACCAAAAACTGTGATTTTCTAAAAATGTAAGTCAGGCTGTAGAGCCTAAAAAATATTACACTTTTGAAAGGAACTGAAAAAATGAAGATCAAGACACTATTTGCCATGGTACTTGTACTTATGCTCTCACTTGTTCTTGCGGTTGGCGTTTTTGCAACCGAGGCTAACCTTTGGGCAGAAAAGCCGAGTACCGATCCCCTCTATACCGGATGGGTCGTAAACGGTAGTGAGGGACATACAGGAACTGAGGCTGCCTGCACAGGCGATTTCACCACCCATACCCCCACAAATATCAAATGGGAGGTATATGCAGACGGAAGCGGCTATGCCCTTTATCTTTCCATCGATGATGAAGGCTACGATAAGCTTGAAAATAAGTCTGACGCATATGTTGGAAATACTATTCTCTATGCATATTCCTTCAAAAACAACAGCGAGCCTCACGGCTATGGCTGGGGCGGCACCGGCTTCGGTAGTAAGCATTCATGGTCTAACATCAGCGGTCTTAGCTATACAAAGATAACAAAAATCGTTATCGGAGACGGTATTACAGAGCTGAAAAACGGTACATTTGTTGGAATGACCGGTGTTACAACTGTTGAAATGCCTACTTCTCTTGTAAAGATAAGCGGTGCACCCTTCAAGGGCTGCAGTACTCTTACAACTATTTACACAAGAGGTCAGACTCCCGAGGAGGGAACATTTAATCTCGGTTATATTAAGAACTTTACAAGCGTTCAGTACCGTTTCAGTGCTTGCTATTCTGTAAAAAAATATATTTTTGCAGAGGATGCAACAATGCTGGGCTTTGGCTGGGCGGAATTCCTTGATAATAAAGCACTCGAAGAGATAACACTTCCCGAGGGCGTTACGGGAATTGCTCAGACATCCTTTTCCGGCTGTACTGCGCTCAAAGAAGTGACTCTTCCCACAACTCTCATATCGGTAAAAGAAAATGCCTTTGGCAATTGTACCTCTCTCACAAAGGTAACCTTTAAGAGCGATGTTTCTATTACATATGATACAAATGCAACCACAAAGGCTGAGGTTCTTTCCTCTGATGTAAAGACTGCAGATAATAAGAACCCCATCAATGCTTTTGCAGGCTGTACAAATCTTGAAACTATCGTTGCTCCCACCGGCACAAAGGCTGCGGAGTTTGCCCTTAAATATGGTTTTACAACCCTTGCAGACCTTAAGCCCGAGGGCGAGGCACTTTACACAGGATGGGTAGTAAACGGTAATGACGGACATAATAGCACTGCTGCAAAGAGCTGTACTGCAGGCTTTGATGCTCATGCAAAGACTAATGTAAAATGGGAAATTTACAACGAGGGAACAGAAGAATCTCCTTCATATGCTCTTTATTTCTCCATTGATGATAAAGCATATGAAAAGGAATTTCCCGAGGGTAGTTATCTTGGAAATACCGTTCTTTACGGTTATACCAATTATGATGCAACTGAAACCACAGGAACTCATTGCCACAGTTGGAGTACATCTGCCGGAAGAAATCACTCGTGGATTTATTATACCGGTCTTAAACAGTCTGACTTTAAAAAGATTGTTATCGGCGATGGTATAACAGGCTGCACATGGGGATGCTTCTATGGAATGTCCGGTATTACCGTAGTTGAAATGCCCAAATCTCTTGTTAGCTTTACCGGTGCAGTATTTAAGAACTGTACTAACCTTTCTTCTGTCTATACAAGAGGACAGGATGTTGCTTCCGAAGTATTTAACCTTTCAAACATTAAAACTATCACCACCGTCAATTATAGCTTTGCAGGATGTAAGGCTGTCAAGGAGTATATTTTTGCAGAGGATGTAAACATTTCGTCTTTCTCATGGGGCTGCTTCCGCGATAATATTTCGCTTGAATCTATTGTATTACCCGAGGGCCCTACATCTATCAGCAATGACTGTTTTGATAAATGTACCAAGCTTGAGAGCGTTGTTATTCCTGCAAGTGTAACAGGAAGCTTGAATGTCAATTCCTTCGGAGGCTGTACTTCGTTAAAGGAAGTGACTTTCCTGGGCGATGCAACCATCAAATATGATAGCTCGGCAACCGATAAGACAGGAGTTGTTGCAAATGACACTTCTCTTAATACTTTTGCTAACTGTACCGCTCTTGAAACGATAAATGCTCCCGTTGGAAGCAAGCCGCATACATTTGCGCTTACCTTTGGCTTTAAGACAAGCCACGTTATGGAGCTTTACAGTGATGCAGATGTTCATCTCTGCACAATGACATACAATCCCGATACAAATAAGATCACGGTTGAATCTCATTACACCGGTTGGTGGGAATGGACTCCCGAAAATGCAACTGTTAATACATTTGTAACTACCTATATGAAGCTTGCTAAGCATGTTGTGTTCACCGGAAAATACGGAAAGATACATGCTGTAGGAAAATCTTCTCCTTATACAAAGACCTTTGCAGGTGCTGAAAATCTGGTTTCTGTTTGCTTCCCCAAGAGCGCAAGGTTTATAGACTATTCGGGAAAGTACAATGTGTTTGAAGGCTGCACAGCTCTTACAACCGTCTATTTCGGTGACGAAGCTGATATGACGATGGGTGTTATAGATTTTAGCGGAATGTATTCCGATGTTCAGGATTCTCCCACAGGGTTCACAAAGGGAATGTTTAACGGCTGTACCTCAATTACAGAGGTCATTTTCCCCAAGTTTGCCAACGGAATGAATGGAACTACCGATAATATTCCCACTATCTATGCAGATACATTTACAGGCTGTACAAATCTCGTTTCGATAACTGTTTCCGAGACCTTTGAGAAGATCGAGAACGGCGCATTTGACACTTGTGCAAATCTCAAAACTATCAATTATTATGCTCCCGCTTCGCTTATAACAAAGGATACCTTTAGCGGCGTTCACAGCGGTCTTACCATCAATGTTCAGAGCTATGACGATGTTACAGCAGTAAACGCAGCTCTTGCAGAGGCAAATGTAAGTGCTTCGAGCATTGTTGCTCTCTATAAGCAGGGCATGAGCATAACAGGTTATCAGGTAAGAGAAACCGGCTATAACGGACTTCGCACCGTATTCAGCTTCCATGAAAATGCTTTTGGCAATTATACGCTTGTTGAGGCTGGTTCCATCGTTGCAACCGTAGCAAATTATGCAAGATATTCAGAAAGCTTTAATGAAGAGAATTCTATTCTTAAATATGTTGACGGCGAGTTTGTAACTCCTGCGAATAATGTAGTAAAAACTGCAGTTTACAGCGGCGGTAAGTTTGTAAATAACTATGTTGAAACCGAGACAGGATTTAATTTCTCCATAACGGTTACAAATTTTGCAAATGAAACGCAGTATAAATCTGAAATTGTTAACTGTGGCTATGAGATCTGGCTTACGGGTGACGGAACTTATTATGTAGTATTTACCCGCGAGGAGACAGAGGGCTACGAGACAAATTCTCTCTATAAGACAACCATCGGCATGCTTTGCAGCGGTTCAATTACTCTTGAAAAGAGCAATAATCCTATTTATAATACCCTTATGGGCTGCGGTTATGAAACATTTGCACCCCGTTCCGATGTTGAAGGCTTCCTCTTTGAAGATCCTCTTGCAGACGGAAAATTTGTTGCGGCTTATATCACGGAAAGTGATGAGGAGATAGTTCTTGATGAAGCGGGGCTCGGCGAATACTTTGCAAAGGTAAGCCGTACTGTATTCGGCAAGAATGTTGTACTCTCCCTTCCCGAAATTGATGATTATTGGGTAGAGCATATCAGTGAACAGCTTGCAACCATTCCCGAAGGACGTTCTTTCATTGCTATAACGGATACTCATTATCCCTCAAATGCAGGTAAGAGTGCGGATCTTATGGAATATGTCCGCAAAATGACGGGAATCAAGAAGGTTATCAACCTTGGCGACCCCTACCATGACG
>CAYPKQ010000216.1:0-4241 GCA_964411355.1 uncultured Lachnospiraceae bacterium | reverse complement strand
AACTGCGGATTCAAACATCTTCATATCAAATTCGCCAAGGACATTTTTATAAAGACCGTTTCCGATTCTCTCGCTATGTCCCATCTTACCGAGAACTCTGCCGTCGGGAGAAGTTATACCCTCGATAGCGAAAACAGAATTATTGGGATTATAGCGGATATCGCTTGTTGCGTTTCCGTCAAGGTCAACATACTGTGTTGCGATCTGACCGTTTTTAGCCAGCTCTGCAACAACAGCGTCGCTCGCAAGGAAACGACCCTCACCGTGGGATATCGGAACAGTATAAATATCACCGACATTTGTTGCACTGAGCCAAGGAGACTTGTTTGATGCAATTCTTGTTCTCACAAGCTTTGACTGGTGGCGTGCGATTGTATTGAATGTAAGTGTAGGACAATTCTCATCGGTGTCGATGATCTTTCCGTAAGGCACAAGACCGAGCTTTATGAGAGCCTGGAAGCCGTTACAGATACCGCACATAAGACCGTCTCTGTTGTCAAGAAGGTCATGAACCTGCTCCTTTACAGCCTCGCCCTTGAAGAACGCCATGATGAATTTACCCGAACCGTCAGGCTCGTCACCGCCCGAAAATCCGCCGGGAAGAAATACCATCTGGCTTGTCTTAAGCTCTTTTGCAAAATTCTCAACGCTTCTCTGAATATCAGAGGATGTGAGATTTCCGATAACGAAGGTTTTTACCTCTGCGCCTGCATCACGCATGACCTTTGCTGTGTCAAATTCGCAGTTTGTACCGGGGAATACCGGGATAAGAACCTTGGGCTTTGCGCTCTTTACGAGTGCGCTTCTTCTCTCCGAAACAGAGAAGCTGAAATTCTCATATTTCTTTGCTTCCGCACCCTCAAGAGTGGGATAAACGCTCTCAAGCTTGCCCTCATAAATGCCGCAAAGCTCTTTCATTGAAAGAACATTTTTGCCATATGTCAGCTTACCGTCATCGGTAATAGAACCGATAAGAGTGCCTGTGCAGGGGCAAACATCGTCTGTAACTTCGATAAGGAACGCGCCGTAATTATATCCGAAGAGGGTGTCAAGATCAACATCGGCAAACTCAAATCCGAAGCCGTCGCCCATTGCCATCTTGAGAACTGCCTCAGAGACACCACCGTATGTGGGTGTATAAGCAGAAAGCACCTTGCCCTCTCTCATAAGGCTTGTAACCTTAGAGAAGAGTGCCATGAGAGACTCTGCCACGGGAAGATTGTTTTCATCATACTCGGGCTTCAGAAGAAGCACACGACTACCCGCCTTTTTGAAGTTGTTTGTGATGACTTCATCTGTCTTTCCGGTTGTAACGGCAAATGAAACGAGGGTTGGAGGAACATCAAGATCCTCAAACGAGCCGCTCATAGAGTCCTTACCACCGATCGAGCCGATTCCCAGATCAAGCTGAGCGGAGAAAGCACCGAGCAGAGCCGCAAGAGGCTTGCCCCAACGCTTACCGTCCTTTGCAGGCTTCTCGAAATACTCCTGGAAGGTCAGATAAACATCCTCAAAGGATGCGCCTGTTGCGATAAGCTTTGCAACGCTCTCAACCACCGCAAGATATGCTCCGTGGTAGGGGCTCTTTTCGGAAATGAAGGGGTTATAACCCCAAGACATATAGGAACAAGAATCTGTGTGCTTTTCCTCGACAGAAATCTTCTGAACCATTGCCTGAATGGGCGTAAGCTGATTCTTACCGCCAAAGGGCATCAGAACTGTGCCTGCACCGATGGTGGAGTCAAATCGCTCTGAAAGACCTCTCTTTGAGCAAACATTAAGGTCTGCACAAAGATTCTTATAGCCCTCTGCAAAATCCTTAACAGATTCCTTTTTATAGCATTCGGGCTTTGCGGGAGTGATATCTATATGCTTTTCAGCGCCGTTGGAATTAAGGAACTCACGGGAAATATCAACAATAGTATTGCCGTTCCAGTGCATTCTCAGTCTCGGCTCTTCTGTAACTCTTGCAACGATGGTCGCTTCAAGGTTTTCGCTCTTTGCAAGAGCCATGAAAGCTTCTGCGTCCTTTGCCTCAACAACAACCGCCATTCTCTCCTGAGATTCGCTTATTGCAAGCTCTGTGCCGTCAAGACCGTCATATTTTTTTGGAACCTTGTTAAGGTCGATATCAAGTCCGTCCGCAAGCTCACCGACAGCCACGGAAACACCGCCCGCACCAAAGTCATTGCAGCACTTGATCATTCTGCAAGCATCGCCGCTACGGAAAAGTCTCTGGAGCTTTCTTTCCTCGGGAGCATTACCCTTCTGAACCTCTGCTCCGCAAGTTTCAAGAGAGGAAAGCGTATGCTTCTTTGAAGAGCCTGTTGCACCGCCGCAACCGTCACGACCCGTTCTTCCGCCAAGAAGGATAACTATATCTCCATCCTGAGGAACTTCACGTCTTACATTTTCTGCGGGAGTCGCAGCGATAACGGCACCGATCTCCATTCTCTTTGCCGCATAACCCTCATGGTAAATCTCATCAACCATGCCGGTGGCAAGACCGATCTGGTTGCCGTATGAGGAATAGCCTGCAGCCGCTGTCTGAACGATCTTTCTCTGGGGAAGCTTACCCTTGATAGTCTCGGAAACGGGCTTAAGAGGATCTGCCGCACCTGTTACACGCATTGCGGCATAAACATATGAGCGTCCCGAAAGGGGGTCACGGATAGCACCGCCTATGCAGGTTGCCGCACCGCCAAAAGGCTCAATTTCAGTAGGATGATTGTGTGTTTCGTTCTTGAAAAGGAGAAGCCAAGGCTCTTTTACACCGTCTGTTTCAATTTCTATCTTAACCGTGCAGGCATTGATCTCCTCACTCTCGTCAAGCTTATCGAGCTTGCCGTTTTTCTTCAGATATCTGACCGCAAGAGTTGCAATATCCATAAGATTTTGAGGCTTTGTTCTTCCAAGCTCTTCTCTTGTGGCAATATATCTATTATATGCACTCCGGAGAAGCTCATCCTCAAATTTTACGCTGTCAATTGTGGTAAGGAATGTTGTGTGACGGCAGTGATCCGACCAATATGTATCGATCATTCTGATCTCGGTGATTGTAGGATCTCTGTCCTCGCTCTTAAAATAGCTCTGACAGAATTTTATATCGTCAAGATCCATTGCAAGACCGTACTTAGCAACAAAATCCGAAAGTCCTGCTTCGTCAAGAACTGTGAATCCGTCAAGTGTCTCGACTGTTGTGGGAATTTCGTAATTAACTCCCAATGTTTCGGGCTTTTCGAGTGAAGCTTCACGAGCCTCAACGGGATTGATAACGTATTTCTTTATCTCCGCAAGCTCATTTTCATTTATATCGCCCTCAAGAACATAAACCTTTGCCGTTCTGATGGTTGGTCTGTCTCCGCAGGAGAGTATCTGAATGCACTGCGCCGCACTATCCGCTCTCTGGTCGAACTGACCGGGAAGATACTCGGTTGCAAAAACGATTCCGCCCTTTGCGTCAAGCTCCGCTGTTGCAATATCAAGCTGCGGCTCTGCAAAAACTGTATTTACAGCTTCAACGAAAAGCTCTTCGCTTATATTTTCAACATCGTATCTATTAAGAAGCCGTACATTCTTAAGTCCCTTCATACCGAGAAGAGTGCGAAGCTCGGAGCAGATAGCCTTTGCTTCGTTCTGAAGTCCGTCCTTCTTTTCAACAAATATTCTATAAACCATTTGTCTTAAATCTCCTTTCTCGCCGCAAGTGCTTTAGCACCTATATCATGGCGGTAGAATGCGCCCTCAAAGCTGCATTTTTCCGTCTTTTCATATGCCGCCTTGATAGCTTCTTCAAGTGTATCGGCAGTTGCTGTAACGCCAAGAACTCTGCCGCCACTTGTTACCTGAACTCCGTCCTTAAGAGCAGTACCCGCAACATAAACGCTGTCTGCAACTTCGGGAGCAACAGTAACCTCAAAGCCTTTTTTATAGGATGTGGGATAACCGCCAGATGCCATGATAACACAGCAAGCCGCACCGTCCGAAAATTTAACCTCGATATCACCGAGTCTTTCCTCTGTGACAGCCTGCATAACGGTGAGCAGATCGCTCTCAAGCAGAGGAAGCACCACCTGCGTTTCGGGATCTCCGAAACGGCAGTTATATTCAATGACCTTAGGTCCTTTTTCGGTGAGCATAAGTCCAAAATAGAGACATCCCTTAAAGGTTCTTCCCTCTTTGTTCATCGCCTGAACTGTGGGAATGAAGATCTGCTCCATGCAAACCCACGCAATAGGGTC
>CAYPKQ010000215.1:0-4260 GCA_964411355.1 uncultured Lachnospiraceae bacterium | reverse complement strand
ATCATCCATAAGAATGCAGCCGCTCACAAGAAGAGCCAGTTTACAAAGAAGCTTGCTTCTATGTAATTAAAGCAAAAAGAATCGGACGGCAACTTGCGAATGCCGTCCTTTTCTTTACCCAAAAGGAGAAAAGATATGATATATAAGGATATATGTGAGCTTGTGGGAAAAACTCCCCTTTTTGAGCCTACCCATCTTGAAAAAAAGCATAGTTCATTTGCCAAGGTCTTTTGTAAGCTTGAATACCTGAATCCTGCAGGAAGCATAAAGGACAGAGCCGCCCTTTCGATGATACTTGATGCCGAGGAAAAAGGACTTCTCTTCCCCGGTGCTACCATAATCGAGCCAACAAGCGGAAACACCGGAATAGGACTTGCCGCAATCTCCGCTTCGAGAGGGTATAAGGTGATCCTTACAATGCCCGATACAATGAGCGAAGAAAGAAGGCTTCTGCTTGCTGCATACGGAGCGGAAATAGTACTTACTCCGGGGGCGGAAGGCATGGCAGGTGCAGTCAAATGCGCAGAGGAGCTGAAGGCAAAAACTCCGGGAAGCTTTATTGCGGGTCAATTTGAAAACAAAGCAAATGCTAAGGCACATTTTGACACAACCGGTCCGGAAATCTTTGAAGATCTCCATGGCAAAGTAGATATTATAGTTGCAGGTGCGGGAACAGGCGGCACTATAACAGGACTTGCAAAATTCTTTGGGGAGAAAAACATAGGAACCGAGATAATTGCCATTGAACCCGCATCATCTCCGCTTATATCCGAAGGAAAAAGCGGCGCACACGGACTTCAAGGAATCGGTGCAAATTTCACCCCCGCTCTGCTTGATCTTTCGCTTATAGACAGAGTTATGACCGTTACGGAAGATGAAGCCTATTCTGCCGCAAGAGAGCTTGCAAGAGAAGAAGGAATTTTAACCGGAATCACCTCCGGCGCAGCACTTCATGTTGCACTGTCTCTCGCTTCTCTGAAGGAAAATGAAAGTAAAAACATCATCTGCATCCTCCCGGATACCGGCGACAGATATCTTTCAACGCCACTTTATAAATGACATTCAAACAGTAATTTATCGAACTGTAGGATACCGATTAAAAAATGAGCTGATCTGTAGGGGACGGCGACCACAAAAATTCGTTATCGCCTGTTCGACAAATTACTGTTTATGCATCATATCAACAAAAAAAGCCAAGGTCTTGGCTTTTTTTATGCCTTTTTATCCGCAAAAACACCTTTGATTATCACTGCAAATATAGGTCCTATGACCATTCCGAAAAAGCCAAAAAGCTTAAAACCCGCATATATTGAAAAAAGCGTAAGAAGCGGGTGTATTCCAAGACTTCCGCCCACGATTTTCGGCTCTGCAAGCTGTCTTATAACCGTAACACAGGCATATAGTATCAGAAGCCCTATGCCAAGAGAATAATTACCGGATATCAGAACTACCGCAGCCCATGGCACAACAATTCCGCCAACACCGAAAACGGGCAGAATATCGATTAGTGCAATAAGTGCGGCAAGAAGAAGCGCATAGTCTATCCCCAAAATGCTGAATCCAATAAAAAGCTCTCCGAATGTCATCAAAAGCAAGAGAAAATATGCCCTTAAATATTTGAGTGCTGTTCCCGTGATCCCACGTCTGAGCGAAGCGATCTTCCCCGAGACCGAGCTTGGCAATATTTTCTTTATGGAAGAATGGATCTTCCCAAGGTCTATCGAAAAATAAAATCCCGAAATCAGAGTCACTATTACAAAAAGTATAAATGAAGGAACGGCACCCGCAAAAGCACCAAGCCACACAGGCAATTTTGACCCAAGATTTTCTGCAACATCGCCTATTATCCCCCCCACAAAGGAGTCTATCTTCTCACGCAAAAAATAAGCGTCCTCACCAAAGCCGAGCCCATCAAAAAAAGGAAGATGCTCTGTTATGCTTTGAGCGAAATCCAGGGCATTGCCAATAAGCGAATAAAGCTCCTCGGAATCCTTTGAAAGTCTCTCGAGAAGTCTTTGCGCTTCGCTCATAAGTCGGTTAAAGATAAGAATGATAAGCAAAATCGCAGCGAGAATAAGGAAAATGAAAAGCATAACAGAAATGATCCTCTGTCGCTTTTCATCCTTTCCCGAAAGCTTCCCCGCAAGGGGTAAAATTGCCATCGCTACCGCCCATCCGATAAAAAATGGCAACAGTATCGAAAATCCGTATTTAAAAAACAAATATAATGCAAGCACACCAAAGGAAATGCAAATAAGTATTGCCGCAAGACCCGTGGCTCTTTTTTCAATGCTTTCGTATTTCATTTTCATCACCAATCAAATTATACGCACAAAAAATGCAGAACTTTCAAAATAGACAAAAATTTCGGTTGACATTTCTCTTAATATATGTTAAAATAGTTAGGAATTTTGTCGAAAAATCGGTAAAGGAGGACATTCAATGAGAAAATACGGCATAATATTCATTCTCCTTATGTGTACACTCGTGTTTTTATCATGCGAAAGCAAGACGACATCATCTGATACCGAACCTCCCGAAACTACAGTACAAGTAACAGAAACCGAAACAGCAGCAGAAACCGAGCCTCCGGAAATCGAACCTATATATGATTTCACAATAGATCCTTCCCTGTATGAGGAGGTGTTAGAAGACGCACCTGCCACAGGAAAGGAAAAATCTGTGCCCTTCAATCTGGAAGGCACTCTCCGCACGGCAACGGGAACTGCTCTAAATATCATCGTTGAATGGTTTGCCGCAAGAAATGAGGGCGAGGATTTTGTTACTCTGAACCTTGATATTGCCATTGAGCACAAAGCGATATATGCAAACTATTTTCCCGGAATTATGACGGTAAACGGCGAGGAATTTTATTTCATGTCGCCATTTTATCAATATAATTCGTCAAGGCTTACCCGCGAATGGCTTTGCCCGGCAGAGGTAAAGATTCCTTTAAAGGCAGGAGAAAGCAAATTTATTGACGTTTCCATCAAATGGGATTTTGTCGGCAAGGCGGAAGGCAGAAGCTATAACGGATTTAATTTTGAGGGTAAGATACCCATCGGTGAAAAATATGCTTCTTTAAAAAGCAGTGTAAACTATGAGATAGAGAATATTCTCCAGCGTCCCGAGCTCCCCGAGGGCTGTGAGGTAACCTCACTTGCAATCGTTCTTAAGCATCTTGGGTTTGATATTACCCATACATATCTTGCAGATAACTATTTGGAGCAGGGCGAGGTTGGAAAAACAAGCTTCTATGAAAAAAATCTCGGCAATCCCAGAGAAGAGGGCAAAAGCTGGGGATGCTACTCTCCCGTTATCGTCAAAACCGCTAACAAATATCTATATGATATGGAAAGCTATTACAGAGCTTACGACTACACCGGATATGATGTTTCCGAGCTTTATTATCAGCTTTCAATGGGACACCCCGCTATCGTCTGGGTGACCATGGACTTTGCCGAACCGTATCTTAAGAGTCCCTGGAATGTGAATGGGGAGGCTATTTGGTGGAAATATCCGCTCCATTGCGTGGTTATTTCGGGATATGATTTTGAAAATGGCACAGTGACCCTTACCGACCCGCTGAAAAATGATCCCGTGACGATCGATATGGAAACCTTTGAGCTGAGATTTAAGCAAATGGAATCACAGGCAGTCGTCATTAAAATGAGCAAGCCTGTTGGATAACAAAACACCACAAGTCAAATGCTTTTAAAAAGCTATAATTTAAAATAGCCACACAAAAACACATGGCGGTCGTTTTCGAATGAAAACGACCGCCATTTTAGTCTTCATTTTTTAATATTCATCATCAAGGAAATCATCTTCCTCAACTTCGTTATCGCCGTATTTCTTGCTTTCCTCGATAAATTGCATTACATGGAGATAACTTATGAAGGTGGTTGTATCTATTAAACCTTCGCTTGCCATTTCAAGGCACATTTGCTTAAGGCTGACCGAGCGATATTCTTCATCGGGGTAATCTGCATAAATAACATATTCATTGCCCTCGGAGTCGATTATTACAGCATATCCTCTTATTTCCACCTTCAAATCATATGTTTTTTCATTGAACTTTGTCACGGTACAGTAATAAACCAGCTCGTTTGCATCCTTGCTTTCATATTTGCCCACATAGCTTCCGTTTTTCCTTATTGCAAAGAGAGTTGCATATGAAAGTGTTGCGTAGTCTCCCTCTGCATTTTTGGAAACTGTAAGCTCATCTCCGTTTTTATCGAGTGTTGTGATACAATTGAT
>CAYPKQ010000214.1:0-4266 GCA_964411355.1 uncultured Lachnospiraceae bacterium | reverse complement strand
CGTTTTCGGCAAGTGCCCTTGACGTGAATGAAGCCTTTGCATTTGAAGAGTTTGTTTATGAGAAAACAATTCTTCCTTACCGTATCTATTTGCCCGAGGATTACAGCGAGGAAAATGAATATCCTCTTGTTGTATTTCTGCACGGCGCAGGCGAGCGCGGCAAGAACAATGATCTGCAGCTCAAAAATGCCGTTCAGACACTTTTTGACAGAGAAGACGGCCTCATGGCAGGGGCTATCGTCATCGCTCCCCAGTGCCCGGAGGGCGAGCAGTGGGTCGACACCCCTTGGGCGGACGGAAATTATTCCACAGATCTTGTTCCCGAATCGGATGAGCTGATAACTGTTATGTCTCTTATCGCTTCACTTGGGGAAGAATACAGCATTGATCCCGCAAGAATTTACGCCATGGGAGTTTCAATGGGCGGCTTTGGAACATGGGATCTTATCATTCGCCATAATGATGTTTTCGCAGCAGCAGCACCCATCTGCGGCGGCGGTGACCCCGAAAAGGCGGCAGCTCTCGTTGAAACACCCATATATACATTCCACGGCACGGCAGACGCCTCCGTTCCTTTTGAGGGAACAGAAGAAATGGTTGCTGCCATTGAGGATGAGGCAGGAAGACTTATCAACTTCGTTATTTATGAGGGCGAAGGTCACGGAATCTGGGAAAAAGCTGCGGCAGAGGATGGCTGGGTTGAATGGCTCTTCTCGCAAAAGCTGACAGACCGCTATCCCGCCGAAGAAACCGAGCCGCTGGCAACAGAACCACAAGAAACAGAATCTGCCCCGGAAACACAAATCACAAACGAAGCAGCTCCGACAGAAACAGAAAACATCCCAAGTGAAACAAACGAAGAGCCCGCAGAAAAAGAAAACGGCTCATTCCCCATTTGGGTAATTCCGGTAATTGCGGTAGTTATTATAATAGTCATAATTGCAGTTGTTTTCTACAAAAAGAAAAAATGAAAAAAACGCCCTACGGTGATATGCCCCCCAAAAGTGTCTTAACTTTTGGGGGGCATATCAAAACCGCATGGGCTATATTTTATAAGCTAATCAAACAATACAATAATTAGATTGCGTCGTCAGCCTCAACCTCGTTATCTCCAAACTCACTATCCTCCGGCTCATCGGGAGTATCGGGAGTATCGGGAGTATCGGGAGTATCGGGAGTATCGGGAGTTGAAGGAGCAGTAGGTCCAACAAGCTCAACATTCCATCTTGCAAGCTTCTGAGCAAGAAGAATTGCATCCGCAACTGTTATTGCGCCATCTCCATCACAATCAGCAGCATCCTCATTTACAGTAACCTTCCAGTCAGCAAGGAACTGAGCAAGAAGAACTGCGTCACGAATATCAACTACACCGTCATCGGTTACGTCGCCTGCATAATATGTCTTGAGTTCAAGAGCATATCCGCACCATTCTGCCAGACCGGCAAAGCCCTCTGCATAAGCAGAAGCAACGATCTTGAAGCTTTCGCCCTGTTCACCGAAAGGCTTAGCACCTTCAGCAACTGTGGGAGCATTTCCCTTGAATTGAACAAAAGTGAGATTTGTGAGAGCCGCAAAAGCACCATCAGCGATCTCTGTGATAGTTGCGGGAATAATTACTTCCCTTACATCAGCCGCATATGCATCAATTGCACCGAGGTTTGCAATAGCACCCTCACCAATAACTGTGAGTACGCCATCTTCGATCATCCAAGCAGCCTTCTTATTGTCTGTCTTTCCGAAAGGAACGAACTCAAGACCGTTAGCCTCGCAGAATGCTTCAAGGTACTCTGTTGAGCCGTAAATCTTCCGGATATTCGCAGGAAGATTCTTAATATCGAGAGTAAAATTCTCTTCATCCTTATAAACAGAGCTAAGGATTATACCCTCTGCCTTTGTATTCTTGCTGCCGAATATATTCTGTGTAAAGCTACTTCCGCCCTTTCCGTTACCGTTTACAGAGCCGAAATCAAGAACACCGGGAATTGTAACATGATTGTAAATGGATACTGTTTCAAGATTAGGGCAATCGTTAAAGGCATAAGCATCAATCTGAGGAACACCATTATGAATAACAGTTTTCAGATTGGTTGCGCCCTCAAATGCATTAGCTGTAATCTTACTGATATTGCCGGGCATAATAATTACTGTTTCAATTTCCTTGATATAAGGCTTCCATGAATCAGTATAACTATCCTTCATGTTACCGCACTCATTCCAGCCGGACGCCTTATTGGCGGTAATTGTAAGAGTCTTTGTTGTCTTATTGTATTCCCAGAGGTTATTTGCGTAAGGACCATCGATATTGCCAGTTACGATATCGCTCTCAACAGGAGGCTCAACCGGTGTATCGGGTTCATCCGGAACATCGGGCTGATCAGGCTCTTCGCCGCCTTCACCTTCATAATATGTGAAGGTGAGGTTCTTACCGATGCCTTCACTTTCAGCAAAATCGCCATTCTTATACTTTGTTGCCCATGTATCAAGAGCTGTACCGGACTTGATCATGATCTCAGCAGAAGCAACTGTCTGAAGGAACTTGTTAGCAATAAATGATTCAACATCGCCTGTAAGAATCTTAACTGTTTCACCCTTGAATGCATCATCAAGCGCATAACCATCAAACGTTGTAACTGTAGAAAGGTCGATAACGCCCTCTTCAGCATCATTACCCGCTACAACAACTGTTGTAAGAGAATCACTATAGGAAAGTGCACCGTTTACAAGAGTTTTAACAGTATTGGGAAGTGTCATCTTTGTTGCTGCTCTGAAATAAGCGAGCATATAGTTGCCGACCTTTTCGATAGGAGCTGCAACGATAACTTCCTTAATGGCATTCTGACTGATAGTGCCATCTACCCAAGGAAGAGCTGCGAGAACTTCGCCATCCTTTGTGTGCTTACCGTTCCAAGAAAGGTTATAATCCATTTCAAGAACTGTATCCGTTCCGTGGATAACCAGGAGACCTGTTGATTCATCGAATGTCCACCGGAGATCGTTCTTCTCTGCGAAATCGCCGGTAAGAGCATCAGTGGGCATATCGGGCATATCGGGAACGATAACCTCGGGCTCATCGGGAACATCGGGCTCATCGGGAGTAACTACAAGCTCCTCATACTTAATGCCTGTATCAGCATTGTCAAGGCAGAACTGCTCTGCAGCAGAACCCTTAGGAGCTACGATCGTTATCTGACCTGCGTAGTTTGTATAGCCAGCTTTAGTAGAATCGGTTCCGTTAGCAAAAGCATAAGCGTTAATAACGGTTTCGCTACCGTTTACAATTACCTTCGTGAGAGTAGAAACGCCGCTGAACGCCAGTTTATCTACCCCTGTAACGCCTGCGGGAAGCTCGATCTCAACAATCTTAGTTGCCTTGAAAACTTCGACAGGAATTGTTTTAGAATAATTCTCGTTAAGAGTAACGCTTGCAACATTTCTGCAACCATCGAAGCAGTAAGCAGCAATATAAGTTACATTGGAAAGGTCAACATGACCTGCAACAGGCTCATTTCCTGCAACATAAACAGAGTTCAGGCTTCCGCAGCTCTCAAATACAACACCGTTAAGGTTATTGAGGGTTGCGGGAACTTCAACAGCAGCGAGCTTGCTCATGCCGCCGAATACGCCGCTCTTGAGCTGTGTGATACCGTCGCCTACAACAGCCTTGGTAATAACATGACGGTAATCGCCCGCCCATGCCTGCTTACCGAATGTAGCGTATCCGATATTTGCACCGTCCTCGGGATTTACAGCATTAAGAACGGTTGTTGCAACCTTTTCGGTTTCCTCGGGCCAAAGTGTGAAGTTTACAACTGTATCATCGCCAAGTGTGTATATCTCCCACTTAACCTGTGTTTCTGCCTTGTTATTGTCAAGAACCCAGCCGCTTGCCTTAAGCTCTGCACCCTCGGGGAGAGTACGGTTGGACGTATCAAGACCGGACATATCAAGTGCCCAAACAGCAAAAAGTGTAACATCTTCATCTGCTGTGTACTCTGCGCCTGCAGCATAATCTACCGCACCGTCAGAAGCCTTTGACCAACCCATGAATTTATGGAATGCACGGGTAGGAACCTCGGAAGCAAGTGTCAGAGCCTGACCCTCGATCTTCTTCTGTGCCTCGGGAGCATTTGAGCCGCCGTTTGCATCATATGTTACGTCATACTTTACAACCGCAACGCTCTCGCCCTCTTTTCCTTCGAGAACGCCCTCGCCGAGATAGCAAGTATATTTATAGCTAAGATTTGTGCGGTCATTCCAAGACCAGCA
>CAYPKQ010000213.1:0-4267 GCA_964411355.1 uncultured Lachnospiraceae bacterium | reverse complement strand
TTCGGCAATGAGCAAACGACACTTGGACGTTCGATTGCCGCATCCGTCAATTCCGATTCGTATAAGTACTCGCTGGATTCCAATCTTGCTCAGGTGGTTGAGCAGATGAAAAAGAGTATTGCCGACAAGGATGTCGATTCCTTTACGTGCAAGGAAAATCACACACAGGTCGAATCTCACTTGACGAACAAGACGGAAATCGATCTGACGGCTGATACTGTAAATACAGCATTGCAGAGCTTTACGAATGAAACGGGAATACCTTTTGTTGTTGTGGTTGATGAGGCTGAAGCCGTATTCGGAAAGACGATTCCCACAAGCACGATCATTACTGTCGTCATTGCGGCAGCACTTATTGTTCTTGCTGTTTACCTGATCGTTCGCAGCGTCCGCAGGCGCAGGCAAAACGGTGACAATTATGATAACAACGGGAATGACAGCTACAATTTTTAATACCTTTTCCATACTGTGAGGGTGTAGCAAGTGACGGTTGTTCTTTGAATAACCTTGTCATTGTAACCGCAATATTTTGTGACAAGATAATGCGACCAATTGAAAAACAGTAAAAAATATGATATACCGAATATGTAAAACAGTTCGGAAAATAAGAATTTGCCAAGGAGACCTTTATATATGACCTTTCAATACTTCTTTTTTGATACACAGGTTGGATATTTTTTACAAGCACTCCCTTTTGCATTAGTAGTCAGTGCAATATATGGTTTTGTTAGATTTAGAACAGACAAGGAAACACCTATCAGCAGAAAATTGCTCTCATGTACTTTTGTCTGCTATATGACAGGACTTGTATCTTTCTGCAATACTTGACTTTTATAACAGACGCATTATTGCATACAAGATAGGCGATAGCAACAACAATGTACTCGTATTTGAACCCTTTGATGAGGCAACAAGTCTTTATCCCGATGCAAAGCCAATCTTCCATAGTGACAGAGGATTTCAATACACAAACAAAGTGTTTCACCAAAAGCTTGTTGACGCGGGTATGATACAAAGTATGTCCCGTGTCGGTAGGTGCCTTGATAACGCTCCAATGGAAGACTGGTGGGGTATCTTGAAGTCCGAGATTTACTATCTCAAAAAATTCACGAATCGTGAAGTTCTTGTTTCCGCCATTGAAGATTACATACACTTTTACAACACTCGCCGCTGCCAGAAGCGTCTGAATTTCATGACACCGTGCGAGTATTACTTCGCCACCGTCGCATGACGAAAATCTCCCCCTGCTGCGCAGCAGGGGGAGATAAAAGAACCTGTTCAATTTGTAAATCCTTTTCTTTTTTAGTCTGTCTACTTGACAGGGGTACATTAGACTGATGATTCAGCCTCCTTTTTTGTTATTTCAGAAGATTTTTGACAAAGCTTTCGTAGTTGTTGATTTTAGTAAAATTTACGTCGTTTGGGCGGGATGATGATCTGATGGTAGGCTCACTTCCGTCTGTGCCATAGAAGGGAGTATCGTTATCATTTTCGAATTTCTTTCTGTCCTCTGCAAGGCGGAAATCGGGAACGTCATATGTTACATTTCCGTTAAGAATACTTCTGTGAGCAAGAATTGCAACAGATGCGCAGGTAGTTGCAAAATAAACGTCAAACTGCGGTTTTCTGCCTTCTCTTATGCAATTAAGAAATTCACGGATAACAACAAAGTCTCCGCCGCCGTGACCTGCTTTTTCGATAAGCTCCCGGTCGGGATCTTTAAGGTCCGGCTTATATGTGTTTGTAACTTCCTTGCCTTCCGGAATATCCCAATCGTTGTAATTCAACAGAACTCTGCCGCTTCTGTCTCTGATATTTTCCATCTGACCCTTTGTTCCGCAAATTCGATAGGAATTTTCATGAGAGCCGAAGGTAGCGCAGCCTGTAACTCTGAAAACAGAGGAATCGTCATTCTGAGTCATAATGACAGCGGTTCTGTCGTTGTTATAAAGCCCTGTCATTGGCTGATTATCTGGAAATTCAATGTTTATTGGGAAAGCAGTAACTTTTTTGGGTGTTGCGCCTGTGATATACATGAGCGGTGCAAGGGAATGGGAAATATAATATGTTCTGGGAAGAAGGTTTCTCCAGTGATTTGCAAAGGGCTTAAGGCTTGCAAGATATTTATAGCGTTCAACATCCTTTGTATCGGGGTTTCCGGGGTGGTTGTATTCGCCCTCCGCAAACATAAGCTCACCAAGGCTTCCGCCCTCGAAAACATTGTGCATTTCGCGGTTGAATTCCATATAAGGATAATTTTCAAGGAACATATAAGTTGCCTTGCTCTTCTCGACAGCTCTTACAAGGGCGACACCCTGTGCCATTGTGCTGTTGCTGAGACATTCGCTGAGAACATGGATGTTCTTTTCAAGAGCCTTTATTGCATAAGGGGTGTGCTCATGGAAATAGTTTGCCAGAAGAACAGCCTCCATGCCTTCATGCTTAATAAAGCTGTCAAAATCCGTGTAAGTTGCTACATCACCCAGCTTTTCCTTGGCTTTTTTCAGCCATTTTGGATTGGAATCACAAATGGCAACTATCTCGGCATTATTTGCAAGAAAATTGTCCATAAGGCTTCCACCTCTGTAAAGACCGAAAATACCTACTTTAATTGTTTTCATAACTTTTCTCCTTTATTATAATAGCACAAGTGCTAAAATTCCGATAAATGAAACTGCCACCGAAAGAAGCTCGCGTTTTGAGGGCTTTTGACCCGATACTGCGCTGAAAAATGTTGAAACTATCATAGTTCCGCCCGTAACGAAGGGATATTGAACCGATGAGGGGAGAACTGTGAGTGCTATCAGAAGCAGATAATTTGCAAAGCGGTTCAGTGCGCCGCTGCCTGCCGAATAAAGAATTGCCGACATAGGTGGCATTTTCAGCTTTTTTCTCATGATCAAAAGAACTGTTGCCGAGAGCAGTATATTTATAATAGAAACCCAAATTGAATATGATGCGGAATTTGCGGTGGGGAATGAGGACGACTGATGTATCTTTGATATCACACCCGACATTCCGTTAAGCACAAAAACACCTGCGTAATAAATAAATCCGCCCTTTTTGTCACCTTTCTTTACTGTGACAAGCAATGCAAGGCATATGAATATAACGCATACCGCTTTTCCGAGAGTCAGCGGTTCGTCATAGAAAAGCATTCCGTGAAAGAATGGCAGCATCATGCCGCCGAGCATTGAGAACACCGAATAAAGCGAAAGATTGATGCTGTCAAGTGCCTTTAGTGAACAGAATGAAAAGAGTATTCCGTTGAGAGAGGCAAAGAAAGCCATCAGAAGAGTAAAGGGGGCAAAGCCGAAATCGGCTTTATTTATGATAAGGAAGATGATGAGACCAACTATTCCCGCTATCAAAGTTGATATGAATGTGGCATCTGCACCGCTTCCCATTATATCCTTAAATTTTTTCTTGAAGAAAAATGTCGTTCCAAACATTATCACTGATACCGACATTAAGGCATAGTACATTATTTCACCCCGTTTCGCAATAATTATATCAGCAAAGTGAAGGGATGTAAATGGAATTTTTCCATAAAAATATCGAAAAAGGTTGAAAGTTTCAATTCTTTATGATAGAATAATTACGGTGGTGAGATTTATGAATAATAACATATGCAAATTTAATCCCAATACGTCAAACGATCTTATCTGTACTTGCTTCGTGCTGGAAAAAACTGATGCTCAGGCAGAATATAAGGAGCAGAGAGAATATTCGCTGAATCTTGTTTTTTCGGGAAGCGGCGAATTGAATTTGAACGGCAGAAAATATGAGCTGAATAAGGGAGATATGTTTTTTATTTCAAAGGGGGATGAAGCTTCCGTTTCACTTGGAGATATGGAATATGCATATATCAGATTTCACGGAAGGCGGGCATCCGAATATTTTGAGAGGCTTGATATTGGAGTTGACAGATGCGTTTTTCCGTGCGAGGAAAAGCTGATAGATTTTTGGAGAGAGTGCCTTTTTATGGCAAAGGAAGGCAATCTCGATCTTCTGAGTGAAGCTGTTATACTTTATTCATTTGCGCTTCTTGAGCCGAAGGGAAAGGAAGAAAACGATATTGTTTCGGTGGTCGTGAGATATATGAGCGAAAATTTTAAGAATTCCTCGCTTTCTCTTGCCACGCTTTCTGAAGCTGTTGGATATAATGCAAAATATATTTCTACATTATTTAAAAAGGAAAAGGGCATTTCCTTTTCAGCTTATCTTTGCGAAATGAGGGTGAAACACGCAATTTTTCTGATGGAGC
>CAYPKQ010000212.1:0-4274 GCA_964411355.1 uncultured Lachnospiraceae bacterium | reverse complement strand
GTCAACATTGATTTTTCCAATAACAAACTCGGGGTTTTCATTTGCTATCTCATCTATTATGGGAGATACCATTTTGCAGGGACCGCACCAATCTGCATAGAAATCAAGAAGCACGGGCTTTTCACTTGCTTTTACTTCTTCAAAATTCATTTTATTAACCTTAATAGCTGACATATTCCTATCTCCTGTTATTTTTTATTTTTTTCATGTCACAGTCGAAGTTTCCCTTGACTGTGACATTATTCTATCATATTTTTGCCTCATTTTCTGTGATAAAGTCACAAAAAAATGAACTATTTTTTGCTCAACTTTTTATGCGATATTCAAACAATAATTTGTCGGTGCATTGATAAAATCTGTAGGGGACGGCGACCTCGACGTCCCCTACAAAATACGTTTTTATCTGTTCGTTAAATTACTGTTTACCGCTTATTCAAAAAAACGGTTGATCACATCTGCGACTCAACCGTTTTTCAATTTTTAGTCAAAATATCCGCAATTCTGCGGCAGGCAAAGCCATCGCCGTATGGATTACTTGCCTTTGACATTGCATCATAAGCTGTCTTATCCTCAAGCAAGAGCTTGAAATTATCATAAATAACGCTCTCATCCGTTCCAACAAGCTTCAGAGTACCCGCCGCTATTCCTTCGGGACGCTCTGTTGTATCTCTCATAACAAGCACAGGCTTACCAAGTGACGGAGCCTCCTCCTGTATTCCGCCCGAATCGGTCAGAATCATATAGCTTCTTGCAAGAAAATTATGAAAATCAAGAACCTCAAGAGGCTCGATTATATGAATTCTGTCAAGATCACCCAGCACTTCATCCGCCGCTGCACGGACAACGGGATTCATATGGATGGGGTATATCGCCTTAACATCGGGATGCTCGTCCATCACTCTTCTGATCGCTCTGAACATATTTTTCATCGGCTCACCGAGATTTTCCCTTCTATGCGCCGTGATCATAATAAGTCTGCTGTCAGATGCCCAATCAAGCTCGGGATGAGTATAATCATCCCTCACAGTGGTTTTCAGCGCATCAATCGCAGTATTTCCTGTAATATAAATACTCTCTGCACTCTTTCCCTCTTTTATGAGATTCTCTCTCGAAAGCTCTGTGGGCGCAAAATTATATTTTGAGATTATTGAAACAGCTTGACGGTTAAATTCCTCGGGATATGGACTATGTATATCATATGTTCTGAGTCCTGCCTCAACATGACCCACGGGTATCTGAAGATAAAAGCAAGCGAGAGCTGTAACAAATGTAGTAGAGGTATCACCGTGAACCAATACCACATCCGGCTTTTCAGCCTCAAGTACTTCCTTTATACCGCCGAGGATTCCGGTCGTTATATCAAAAAGAGTCTGCTTGTCCTTCATTATTGAAAGATCGTAATGTGGCTCAACTCCAAAAGCCGAAAGAACCTGATCAAGCATTTGACGGTGCTGACCGGTCACGCATACCACAGTTTCAAGCTCACTGCGGCTCTTAAGCTCATTTACGAGAGGACACATCTTTATTGCCTCGGGACGAGTCCCGAAAACGAGCATTATTTTCTTGTTTTTACTTTGCATTTTTTGCAAGCTCTTCCTGAATATAGGCAAGTGAAGCAATCTTTGCTTTAGTTTCTTCAAGATTCAATCGCCTTGTGTTGTTGGAATTAAATTCACTGAGCTTACTTCTCTCGGTATTTCCCTTGTTGAAATATTTATCGTAGTTAAGTCCTCTCTTGTCACAGGGAACGCGGTAGAAATTACCCATATCAATTGCATGAGCACATTCCTCATTTGTAAGGAGAGTTTCATACATTTTTTCGCCGTGTCTTATGCCGATAACCTTTATCTCATCTTTGTTACCGCCAAAGAGCTCGCAAACAGCCTCAGCCTGTGTCTGAATCGTACAAGCAGGTGCTTTCTGAACAAGAATATCGCCTGCCTCGCCATGCTCAAATGCAAAGAGAACCAGATCCACAGCCTCATCAAGAGACATAATAAAGCGAGTCATGGTAGGCTCTGTGAGAGTTATGGGGTTTCCGTTTCTTATCTGGTCGATCCAGAGCGGGATTACCGAGCCGCGGGAGCACATAACATTACCGTATCTTGTGCAGCATATCTTTGTGGTTGTAGTAGTACGAGATTTTGCAACTATTACCTTCTCCATCATTGCCTTGGATGTTCCCATGGCATTTACAGGGTAAGCAGCCTTGTCCGTGGAAAGGCAAACAACATTCTTTACTCCTGCCTCAATTGCGGCAGTAAGGACATTTTCAGTACCAAGCACATTGGTCTTTACAGCCTCAATGGGGAAAAACTCACATGAGGGAACCTGCTTAAGAGCAGCTGCATGGAATATGTAATCAACACCATGCATCGCATTCTTCACCGATGCAAGATCGCGGACATCGCCAATATAAAATCTTATTTTTTCAGCCACCTCGGGCATCTTTACCTGAAACTCGTGGCGCATATCGTCCTGCTTTTTCTCGTCTCTTGAAAAAATACGTATTTCGCCTATATCCGAGCGCAGAAAGCGGTTAAGAACTGCATTTCCGAAAGATCCGGTTCCTCCGGTTATTAGAAGTGTTTTATCTTTGAATAGTGACATTGCTTTTTCTCTCCGTTTCTTTTATTTCTTGACTTTTTCTTCTTTTTTCTTCGATTTTTTTGAAACAGCAGTGGTCTGACCGGCTTCAACACCGCTTGTACTGTCCTTCATAAACAGTATTTTCACCGTTGCAAACATAAGCCTGAGATCCTCAAAAAACGACATTTTATTTATGTACATAAGATCCATTTCAAGCTTATCATATGGAGCGGTATTATACTTTCCATAGATCTGCGCATAGCCCGTAAGTCCTGCTTTGACCTGTAGTCTGAGAGAAAACGAAGGAATAACCTCTTCATATTGCTCTGCTATTTCCGGTCTTTCGGGACGAGGACCAACGATAGTCATATCACCCTTCAAAATATTGAAAAGCTGCGGAAGCTCATCAAGGCGACAAGCTCTAATAATTTTACCTATTGGAGTAATTCTGTCATCCTTTTCCGATGCAAGCCTTGCAACGCCGTCTTTCTCTGCATCAACACGCATACTTCTGAATTTCAGTATCTTGAATTCCCTGCCATTCTGGGTGAGACGCACCTGCTTGTAAAATACCGGTCCGCCGTCATAAAGCTTAACTGCAAGTGCAACAACAAGCATTATCGGGCTCAGTACAATAGTCGCAACACCGCAGATAACAATATCCATCAGTCTCTTAAGAAAACGGTATTCGGGCGGCAAAACAGCTCTTCTTACATTCATTATCGGGATGCTGAATTGCTGAACATGGTTTGCTCCCATCATAATGATATCGCCTACGTGAGGTACAAAATATCCTTGGATTCCATGCTCAACACAGTATTTTACAACAGAATTGCGCAATGTAGCATTAACACCTGCCACGAAAACTGCCTCATAGCCATCGATAAGAGCCGCAAGCTCCTCATAATCGTCAGCGGGATTTTCTATATGCTTTTCAACAGAAAATCTTTCGGTAAAATGCTTTACTTCCTGGAGCTTTTCAAGATCGATCGCGTTACGATAAATAAGAACAGTTCGCTTTCTTGCATGAATGGTAAAATACATCTTATTTGCAATAACGCACCAAAGAAAATTAAAGGCTAACTGCAAAACAAATGCTGCCAGCAACATCAAAGGATTGAACAATTTAAACCACACTATACAATGGAAAACATAAGCCAATCCATAAGAAATTAAATTTGTAAGCAATTGTGAATAACAAAGGTTTGAAACTCTATCATAGCCGACAGCATATGACTGATAAATGCTATTGAGTATTACGGTACAAACTCCAAAAAAGCAGCACATCAGAAAATCATATCTCATCAAAAAGATGTTTTCCGAATTGAAACTGTAAAAAAACTGCCAGCATAAAGAAAAAATTACAAAGCATACCAGAAAATGGAGAAGTTTCATTCCGCGCATTATCAAAGTTTTTGTGTAAGATTTCTTAATTCTCATTTTTTTATTCTCTCATATCATATAAATTTTATGGGAACATGATAACTTCAGTTAGTGTTAATTATATCACATTTTTTATCAAAAGTCAATATAAAAGCCATATTTATATCAAAACACGGCACTTTTACTATTTTTATGCGAAATTATTATATTTTTTGCAAAATTCCATCAAAAAGGTGACTGAGTCATCAGAAGCCTACCGTTTTAGCATAAGTTTTTTTCAAATGCCGCCGATAAACAGTAAT
>CAYPKQ010000211.1:0-4283 GCA_964411355.1 uncultured Lachnospiraceae bacterium | reverse complement strand
AGAAATACGGGGTTTTGCCTAAACAAAACCCCGTGATTGGCGGAGAAGGTGGGATACAGCCGCTGCGCGTCTTAACTGCTCGACCGTAAAGGTCTCGCACCTTTTTGCTAAAAACTTGCCACAGGCAACTTTTCTTAACGCAAAAAGCCCTCTCAGGCTTCGAATCCCTTCACAATAAAAAAATTAAGCGGCACACTTACGTGCACCGCTCTGGTTTTGGCGGAGAAGGTGGGATTCGAACCCACGTGCCGGAATTACCGGCAAACTGATTTCGAGTCAGCCCCGTTATGACCGCTTCGATACTTCTCCCTATATGTTTAACAGTTATCCAAAATAAGCAAATCTTTGGGAACTTTCTTTGGGAACTGCTAAAATCGTAAATATTCAGTTTTTCAAAAAATCCAGCAATACAGCGGATTTCAAGCACTTTTTGAAGAGGATATTTCCAAAAGTCTTATTTCATTTCGAGTCAGCCCCGTTATGACCGCTTCGATATCTCTCCCATATATGTTATATTCTGTTTTGGAGTGTGACGACCATTGATCCTTTATCGAAAAGGAATTCGTTATGTCCTGTTGCGGTATCCAAAATTTGTTGCTCACCAAATTTTGACCGCCGCCACTCTTTATTGCTCGCTTCATCTGCCATCGGCAGTGCTCGCAAACGTCCTCACTTCGATATCTCGCCGTAACTTCTGATATTATACCACACATCGTGGTGATTTTCAAGTCTTTTTTGAAAAAAACATAAAATTATTATTTTTTTCATTTGATGCGAATTTTTCGTTGACATTCCTGCTGTTTGGATGTATAATACAAAAAGAATTATACGGTTGGAGGACAAAAAATGGAGCTGACTAAATATTTATGCGTTGATGTTCCCGAAATAAGGGTGCAGGGAAGAGTGAGCAACAGAAAAACGAATGGTATTCCGCTTTTTTGGACCGGATCAGCCATCGAATTTAACATTACCGGCAGAGAACTTTGGCTTGAATACACTTGCACGGGTGATACATATCTTCGTATCGAAATTGATAAATTCGATATGTACCGTTTTCCCCTTGAGGTGGGCACACACAAGGTGTGCATTATGCGTGGCTTTGGTTCAGAAGATGTGAAAAATATTCGCATTTTCAGAGAAACCCAAGCATCGTCAACTATCATAATTCTCGATGCTCTCTATACTGACGGCACATTTCAGCCGCTATCCGAGAGAAAATATAAGATCGAGGTCTTTGGTGACAGTGTTACCAGCGGAGAAGGTCTTGCCGGTGCAGTATGCTTAAATCATTGGATTCCGGCGGTTTTCAGCTCTCGCGGAAACTACGGACTTCTTGTTGCGGATGCTTTTGATGCGGATTGGAGCATTGTTTCCCAAAGCGGATGGGGAATCTTCACCGATTGGAGAAACAACCGCAACAATGCTATTCCGAGGTATTATGACTATGTTTGCGGTCATATTAAAACCGAAGAAGCTGTTTTGCTCGGATCAACCGATATTTTTGATATCGAAAATGATAAAACAAACATTACGATTATCAACCTTGGCGGCAACGATAACAGTGCTTTTGGCGGCGGTGAGCCGTGGATGGATGAAAACGGTGTTCCGTACAAAATGAAGCGTCCCGATGACCTTCATCTCATCACCGAAGCGGTATATAATTTCTGTTCGCACATCAGAAGAAGAAACGAAAATACCGTTATTCTTGTCTGTCACAATATGCTTACCGACGGACTTGACCCGCAGATAATCGAAGGTGTCGAAAAATTCATAAATGATACCGGAGATAATAAGGTGCATACGGTTCTCATCCCGAGGGCAACAAGCGAAATGAAAGGCTCGAGAAATCATCCCGGAGCAAAGGCTCATGCGCTTTATGCCGAGGCTATCATCGCAAAACTCAATGAGATCTTATAATTAAAACTAAGCGGCTTTTTGGCCGCTTAATTTTTGTTTAAATGTCTGTATTTTCCGGGCGTATATCCGGTCTCGTTCTTGAACACCTTGCTGAAATAATAAACATCACCAAAGCCGCACATATCGGATATTTCGGATATGGAAATATTTTGTTCCGAAAGTAGAATTATTGCATTTTCTATCCTTTGCGAGGTTAAATATTTGTTCGGGGTCGTGCCGAACTGTTTTTTGAACAGTTCATTAAATCTTCTGCGCGAAACTTTGCATTCTTCCGTGGCTCTATCAAGGCAGTCCTTGTCCTCGAAATGAAGATTGATATATTCCTTTGCGGCAATCATTCTTGGGTCATGCGGAGCATATTCCTTTTGTCTGTGTTCTTCAAAAATTGCACATAATCTGTAGAAATAGCTGAGGACCATTGCATCTCCTCTATCGGTCAGTGCCCTTTGTGTTTTCATTTTGTTAAAAAGATTGACACATTCGGTAATATTGTTGAGCTTTATACAAAAGCTTGGTGTATCGATTGGCTCATAAGTTGTAAAAGAAACAGCGATGGATGAAATATCGGTGTCGCATTCAAATGTTTCGACATCATTTGCCTCGTTCTGGTTCAAAAAATAGATGCAATTGTCGGTTGCGATGATTTTTCTATCTCCAAAATCATGTATGGCTTTTCCTTTTATTTTTACCTGGAGCGTAGAAAACCTGCACCGGTCATCTCTCCATTTTGCATTTTTTGTTTTATGATAAAAAACCGCTCCAACACTTTTGACCCTCATATTTTTAAACTCCATCATATCACCTCTTCCTTATTATACAATATTTTTTTTGCTTTGTAAATGTTTTTTCAAAAAACTATTGACAATTTGGTGTTTTTGTTGTAGAATTAGAAAAATTTAAGGTAACAAAAAAGGAGTAGAAATATGATATTATCAACAAACACGAACATTTTGGCAGAAAAATTTGGTCATAAAAAAACTATTGAAATGATTGCGGATGCAGGATTTGATGCATATGATATGTCCTTTTTTGGCTATCATAATGTGGATGAAAATCCTTTTTACGGCAAGGGATATATAGAATATGCAAAGGATCTTCGTGCCTTTGCAGATGCAAAGGGAGTTAAGTGTAATCAGGCACATGCGCCGTTTGGCTCAAGCTTCGGTGATCCTCAGCAGGATGCAGACAGATTTGATCTTATCGTGCGTGCAATGGAATGCGCATCTATTCTCGGAGCAAGTGATATCGTTGTTCATCCATGCCAGCATCTTCCTTATGCAGTAAAGGGAAATCCCGAAATTCTAAAGAGTATGAATATGGATTTTTACAAGAGATTGCTTCCTTATGCCGAAAAATTTGATATAAGAATCGCTTGTGAAAATATGTGGCAAACAGATTCAAGATTCGGAAAAATAGTACATAGTACCTGTGCTTCCCCTGCGGAATTTGTTGATTATTTAGACAGCATCGCAAGCCCTTATCTAATTGCTTGTCTTGATGTTGGTCATGCTGCACTCGTTGATGAAAAGCTTGATGATATGATATATGCGCTCGGTCATGACAGACTGAAAGCTCTTCATGTTCATGATGTGGACGGTCGTTCCGATCTTCATACTCTTCCTTATCTTTCGAAGATCGATTGGAACACCGTTTTGGGTGCGCTCAAGGGTATAAACTATGATGGCGATTTCACTTTTGAGGCTGCAAACTTCCTTACGGGAATGCCGGATGCATTGCTCCCCGCAGCACTTCGCTTTATGTGCGAAACAGGCAGAGTGATGATAGATCAGATAGAGAATTGAACATAAAAAAGGAACCGTTTTTTTCGGTTCTTTTTTGCTTACTGTTGATTATTTATATTATTACATTCAATCGGCTCTTGAATTTGTTTTTTTTCGGTTGTATAATAAAATAAACGAAGAGTAGATACACTAAGTTGAAGTTTTTAACAAAAAGAACTTGTTTTTTCTTCTGCCGTAATGTATAATTACTATAAATCTCGGAGGTATACGATTTATGAGAAGAATTGTATGTTTATTTTTGCTTGCGCTTGCAGCTTTGATCCTCGTCTCATGCGGCGAAGTTTCGAGCACACCCATTTCTGATGCGACCATAACTCTCACCGATCTTAACGGTGTGAAGGTTGACATCGATGTTAATGAGGACAAGGATGTTTCTGCTTACAGAATAATCCGTTCCGATACTGCAAGAGATGCGGTAAAGGATGCGGCAACGCAGATAAGAATGGCTGTTCTTGAAAAGGTGGGTGTCAAGATCGATCTTGTAACCGACTGGATTGCAAGCGATAGCTCTGCAAAAGAGATCATTGTCGGCGTTACAAAGGATGCTACATCAGCTTCTCTTTC
>CAYPKQ010000210.1:0-4337 GCA_964411355.1 uncultured Lachnospiraceae bacterium | reverse complement strand
TCAAATCCCCCTGGGCGGGCCAGAAAAAGCACGCTTCGGCGTGCTTTTTCAACGAAATTTGCCCTTCGGGCAAGTGAAATAGCTTCGCTGTGAAATATTTGCTTCGCAAATATGAAATGTTCGCTGATGCGAACGTGGAAAATTTCATTTCACATTGCGACCAAAGGGAGCAACATCATCATTTAACTAAAATTAGAGAATTTACTATATAGAAAAAGAAATCGTAAGAATTTTTTAATTGTTATTGATTTTTTATTTTTGCCGTGCTATAATAATGAAAAATTGATACGGATTTTAAAAGGAAGGTTTTATCATGCTAGGTTATCTTTTTATATTTATTTCAGTTGCCTTTGGTGTTATGAAGGGCTATGGCTCAAAAAAGGTCAGCGGTTCGGTCAAAACCCTCCGAGACAATCTTGATATCAGCCTTTACCGAAATGCTCTTTGCTGTGTTTTTTCATTTATAACAGCACTTATCGTCTCAGGAACGAGCTTTTCATTTGATCCCATTGAGCTTCTGATAAGCGCAATTGCGGGCATTACAATGGCAATTTTCATTTCAAGCTGGCTCTTTGCCATTCAATCGGATTCTTATATGCTTGTCAGCGCAAGTGCATCATCAAGCTTTATCGTCCCCGCCATTCTCGGTATATTTTTCCTTGATGAAAAGATAACGCTCAAAAAAATCATCGCATTCCTTATAATCGTCATTGCCCTTTTCTTCCTTCTCAGATATAATACAAAGCTTAATGGAAAAATCACCCTCAAATCACTCGCTCTGCTTGCAATTGTGCTTCTTTCCCAAGGCGTAAATCAAGCAATGCAGAAAATATATACATATAACTACCCCGAAAAGGACGTAAGTCTCTATACATTTTATGCCGCCGTTTTTACGGTGCTTGCAATTCTCATTATGATGCCCTTTGCAAAGCGGGATAAAAGCGCAGAAAAGGCATCTGTACTTCTTTATCCGAAGGTATTTATTTATGCCACGATAATGGCTCTTGCGCTTTTCGGAAATACTTATTTCCAAACACTTGCAGCAAAAAGCGTCGATGCTCTTATTCTCTATCCTGTTGCAAGCGCACTGTCTCTTGGCGGTGCTTCTGCAATGTCAGCAATTTTCTTTGACGAAAAAATGAACCGAGACAGCATAATCGGTGTTGTTCTCGTATTTGTGGCACTGCTTTTAGCAAGATAAAAACACTTTATCTATAATAAAAAATGAGCATATCCGAAAAAGCCGATTTTTCGGATATGCTCATTTTTTATTTTACATTATTGTCTATTATTCCAAAAAGTAGCATCGTCATAAATTAAACCTTTTTCGATGTATTCGACTCTTGTATCCTTTGTCTGGAAAGCAAAATCATATTTGCCCGTAAGTCCTTCTGCATATGCAAAACAGCCGTCCTCGGTATATTTCATCGGTGCAGATTCTCTATTCCACGGCCATTCACCCGATTTTGCATACTCCGCATGAGCAAACGGTTCGGGAAGCCTGAGATATAAAGTTGCATCCAAAAGACCTGCCACAGAAAGTCTCTTATCGCATCTGAGATAAGGACCGTTTATCTCATGTCTTGTGATAATTTCAGAGCGTTCCTTCTGCTTTATGAATATCTGAAGCTCCTCATGCTGCCATTTTGGCGAGATCATCTCGGATGTGTCATTTTCAACCATCGCATCAAGTCCTGTACAGACAGGAGCACCGAGAGGGGTTGACATTTGGACCTTAACATTCATATTTTTTGCAAATGTGGTAAAGAACATCGACTCCTTGCTATCTGAAATCACAGAAATCGGCAGAGCATCCTTTGCGGAATATGCTGAAAAGCTAACCTTAAAGCCGAGAAGCGCAAGTGCCGAACGCATAAGAGACGCCACGGGGAAAGAAACATTTGCGGGAATGACATTTGGTAAATGTCCGCTCTTATTCCGATCATGCGGGAAGCTGCCTCTTACCCAAGCAATATTTTTTCCGAGAGAAAGATAAGCTCTTTCCTCACCATTTTCATTCTTAACGGTTGAGATCACCTTTTCGCTATCCTTTACAACCTCGCAAATACCGCCGCCGGAATAAAGCGAGCGATGCACGAAGCTATCCGAAAGGTCATCCTTCTCAAAACGGTCAAAAATTATGCTCTTATCAATTGTAAATTTCCCCTCAATAGGCACTGCCCTATCAATTCCGAGAAGAGAGCAAAGCTTATCTGAGGAATGAGCACAGCTTCCGTAAAGAAGAACTCTGATCCCGCTTTCAAGTGCCTTCATAACGCATCTTTCAAGAAGTGAGCCTTCTTCGGGAACTGCAGTGAAAATAACGGTATTTTTGAATAGCGAAGCATCTACCTTATTGAAATTCTCATCAGAGATAACACTGCTCATGGGAAATCCAAGGTCGATGGCAGCCTCAATGAACCAGTCATCCATAAAAATTCTGTCCGGCTTACCGTCACGAAGTCCTATATCGCAATATGTTCTGAAAGGATAAAGCCATGTTACGGGACCGCAGGACTCGGGATAGTCATTCATCGCCGAAAGCAGATGAGGAATGACTTCATTGGGGCATTTTTCAGGCATATCTCCAAAAGAATCGTCACATGAAAGAAGATTTATGCCATATGGCTTTGTAACCCTTCCCTTTTCATCAAGCCTTGCGAGAGCGAGGGGGAGATAAAGATCATGAGGACATCTTCCGTAGCGGTCGAACCAAGGAGAATTTGCCCACCACGGGTCATGAGTATAGTATCTGAAAAGAAACCCGTTATCGGGCAGAGCCGCAATTCTTGAAAGATAGCCGCAAAGCTCAAGACCGAAGCGTGAATCCAGTGCCGCCCAAGGAGAATTTGGCGGTGCGATCATATTATACTTATAGATATCGTCAACAGGACATCCGTGTGCGGATACGTCCATTGCCATTGAAAGATTACTTCCTCTGGTTTCAATGACCATTTCACCCATCTCGGCAGTAAATGTACGCCAGAATTCGTTTATGCTTTCACGAACAGCCGCCGCACCCGAAAAATCAAATTTTTCGCCATCAAAAACCTCACCGTAGCAATTCCATGATTGAAGAGAAAAGCCAAAGCCGTTTGAGAGCCAAATGCGGTCAAAGCCGACATCCTTTTTCAGTGCCATAAACTGACGTCCGAGAAATGTTCCAAAGGGTGTGCCCTCGGGAATACCATTCGGGAAAGCGGCATATTTTTTATCCTCCGCATGGAGCGTGGATGCACAGTGTATCCACATATTATCGCCCATTATGCTTCCGACTGCAAGCTCCTTATGCCTATTGAATTTAAAATCGGATTTTGCAAATTCAGGCCCCGGGTCAAAGGTTTCAACAACGCATATTTCTTTTCCCGTAACCTCTTTTCCAACTTTTTTCAGAGCGGAAATGACTCTTTTAAGATCACCGTATGTAAAAGAATGTTTGTTTTCATTATAAGGAACTGGACGAACATGAAGCATATGGAATTCAACCTCGTCCTTTGGCTCTTTTCTTGGGTTGCCGATGCCGATAAGATTGCACCAATTGAACTCCTTTGAAAGATCACCGTCATATTCGAGGATTTCGCTTCCGTCCGCAGTCCAAAGCATTACGCCCACAGAGGATGCCTTTTTTATAAGAGGCTTCCAATCCTCAAAAAGCCGACGGCAAACGCCCTCTATATATTCATCATCAAGGAAAACAAAGGGCTTAAGACTCATTTCAAGACAAATCCTGCCCGTATCAAGCCCTTCATGATAGTTATATTTGTGCATAAAAGCACCTCCTTTGCTCGGTATAATTTTATCATATAAAAAAGTCTTTTTCAAGTGGGTAAAATAAAGATAAAGCTATCATAAATAAAGATTTGCGTTTTCTCATTCTCCACGGCACTTGACTTGGGGGAATTAATATGTTAAAATATATATTATAAATTCCGAAAGGAGGGGCAAAAATGCAATATTCACTTGACAAAGCAGTTATTTCTATAGATATTGACGAGCTATGCATAAGAACTGCTGAAAGCGGCTACATCGGCAAATACAAAACTCCGACCAGTGAAAGCGCAAGGCAAAAATACCATGATGATCTGGCAAGAGAGCATGGCGTTTTTTTCTCTCCCGATGAAGATCTGACAATGACTGTCTCCATCAGCGGTATTCACTATGAAATATCGGGAAAGACTGACGGAATTTTGAAAAAAGACGGTAAAATAACCGTATATTCGGTAAAGACAGCAAAAGGCAAAGCCTTTGCAATGCCTCCCGATGCTGTTTTCATGGCAAAAAGCCTTTGTCTTGCAGGGCTTGCGGCATCAAAATACGAAGCCGAAAGCGTTATTTTG
>CAYPKQ010000209.1:0-4340 GCA_964411355.1 uncultured Lachnospiraceae bacterium | reverse complement strand
GTGGAAAGACAGAGGTGGTATAAGTGTTTCAGACGCTGAAGAATGCATGGAAGACTCCTGAACTGAAGAGCAAACTTCTCTTCACCCTTCTCATCATCGTCCTCTACCGCCTTGGTGCTAACATTCCTGTTCCTTACATTGATCAGAGTGTAATGGAAAGTGCTAACTTGTTTGCCGGCGGCTCGATATTCGCATATTTGAATATCCTCTCCGGTGAAGCATTCGGTAAGGCTACTCTGTTTGCACTTGGCGTAAGCCCTTATATCACATCATCCATCGTAATGCAGCTTCTTACAATTGCTATTCCCGCTCTTGAAAAGCTTTCAAAGGACGGCGAAGAGGGCAGAAAGAAGATCACAGCAATTACACGCTATGTAACAGTTGGACTCGCACTTATCACAAGTATAGGATACGCAATGTATCTTAAGACTGCAGGTATGGTCGGCGAGATCAACGCATTCGATATGATCGTTATTATCGCTTGCTACTGCGCAGGTTCTTCACTTGTAATGTGGCTTGCAGAAAAGATCAACGAGCACGGTATCGGTAACGGTATCTCTATGATACTCTTTGCCAATATCATTTCCAGTTTCCCCGGTATGGTGGCTTCTATGATCGCAATGGTAAACACAGAAACTGTTGGTTCTACCATTCTCGGCATAGTGCTCTTCGTACTTTCCATTCTTCTTACTCTTGCAATGTTCGTTATCATTATCTGGATGACAGACAGTGAGAGAAGAATTCCCGTTCAGTATGCTAAGAGAGTCGTTGGAAGAAAGATGTACGGCGGACAGGGAACAAATCTTCCCCTTAAGGTCAATATGACCGGTGTTATGCCTATCATCTTCGCAAGCTCAATAGTTTCGATTCCCGCAACGATCGCAAGCTTCTTCCCGAATAGCGGCTTTTGGGCAAGCGTACTTGACGTGTTCAATTACGATACATGGCTCTATATCCTTATAGAGTTCATCCTTCTGGTGCTCTTTGCTTACTTCTATGTTTCCATCTCCTTCAACCCTGTTGAAGTTGCAAACAACCTGAAGAAGCAGGGCGGTGCCATTCCCGGAATCCGTCCCGGCAAGCCCACATCCGATTATATCACAAAGGTTCTTAACAGAATCACACTTGTGGGTGCTCTGATCCTTTCCGTGATCTGCATCCTGCCTATGTGTATCAACATTATCGCAGGCGGCACGTTCGCATCACTCGCATTCGGCGGTTCTTCGATCATCATCGTTGTCGGTGTTGCTCTTGAAACCTTCCGTGAGCTTGAGGCTCAGATGTCGCTTCGTAACTACAAGGGCTTCCTTGATTAATTTCCGGAGGATATCACATGAATTTGATTTTAATGGGTGCACCCGGTGCGGGTAAAGGTACTCAGTCCGAATTTATTTCAGAAAAGTTCAATATTCCTGCGATATCTACCGGTGACATACTTCGTCATGCAATAAAGAACGAGACAGAGCTCGGCAAAATGGCTCAAAGCTATATTGAAAAGGGAGCTCTCGTTCCCGACGAGGTTGTTATTGGTATTATTAAAGATCATCTTTCGGGTGATTCTTGTAAAAACGGTTTTATTCTCGACGGCTTCCCCCGTAGCATTCCCCAAGCAGAAGCTTTGGACACTATGGGCGTGAAGATCGACGCTGTCGTAACCTTTGAGGTTCCCGATGAGGTAATAGTCGACAGAATGAGCAAGAGACGTATGTGTCCCGATTGCGGTGCTTCTTATCATCTTGATTTCAAGCCCTCAAAGGACAATAAAACCTGCGACAAGTGCGGCGTCGAGCTCTATACGAGAAAGGACGACGCTCCCGAAACAGTTCTCGCAAGACTGCAGAATTACCACACCCAAACAGAGCCTCTTGAAGAGTTCTACGAAAAGAAGGGCATCCTCAAGAGAATAAACGGTGTTGGTGCAGTCGATGAGATAAGCAAAATGACTCTTGAAGCTTTGAGTCAGCTCTGAGGCAAATATGATACAGTTGAAAAATTCTGCCCAGCTAAAGGATATGAGAGATGCGGGACGAATCACAGCGCAGGCTTTGCTTGTTGCTGAAGAAGCGATCCGCGAGGGGGTAAGCACCTATGAGGTTGATGCGAAAATTCGCTCATTCATCGAAAAATGCGGTGCTAAGCCCTCCTTCTTGGGGCTTTACGGCTTCCCGGGAAGTGCTTGTATCAGTATTAACGACCAAGTCATCCACGGTATTCCATCAAAAAAGGTGATCCTTGGGGAAGGCGATATCGTTAAGGTTGATGTCGGCGCATTTTTCCATGGTTTCCATGGAGATAGCGCAAGAACCTTCCCGGTTGGAAACGTCTCGGATGAGGCAAAACGCCTTATCGAAGCTACAAAGCTCTGCTTTGAGCGAGGTTTTGAACAGGTAAAGGAAGGAAACAGGGTTGGAGATATAGGGAACGCAGTTGAAAGCTGCGCCAAATCCTACGGTTACAGCGTTGTCAGAAAATATATCGGTCACGGCGTTGGACGAGATGTTCATGAAGCCCCCGATGTTCCTAACTACGGAACTGCGGGAAGAGGACCGAGACTCTGCCGAGGCATGACCATCGCCATCGAGCCGATGATAAACATCGGAACGGGTGATGTAAAGGAAATGTCCGACGGATGGACGGTTCTGACACTTGACGGAAAGCTTTCCGCTCATTATGAAAACACGGTAGCTCTTACGGATGAAGGTCCTATTATTCTGACCGATCCGAATTAAGAATTTTAAAGGCTCAGATTCATATCGGAAAGGAGCATCTGTCATCGTAATCACTGATTCTTACCGAGAGCGGTTGTTATGACGCTTGCGGTCAGACGGCTGATTAAAGGTGAAGAGATGGCAGAGAGCAAATTTCCCATCGGAACAAACTCGAGGCAAAAGGAGGGATTTTTCTTGCCAAAGGATGATGTAATCGAATTTGAAGGTACGGTAGTTGAGGCACTGCCCAATGCCAACTTCAAGGTAAAGCTGCCCAACGGTCATATAGTGACCGCACACATTTCGGGCAAGCTTCGTATGAACTATATCAGAATTCTGCCCGGTGATAAGGTAACCATTGAGGTATCGGTTTACGACCTCGATAAGGGCCGCATCACTTGGCGTGCAAAGTAATTTTTAGAAAGGCATGGTGTAATACAATGAAAGTAAAGCCATCCGTAAAGAAGATTTGCGAAAAGTGCAAAATCATCAAGAGAAAAGGCCATGTAATGGTCATCTGCGAGAACCCCAAGCATAAGCAGAGACAGGGTTAAGCAAAATTCACTACATTTTAAACAGAGAGGTGAAACAGAATGGCTCGTATAGCCGGTGTTGATATTCCGAACAACAAGCGCGTAGAGATCGCACTGACCTACATTTACGGTATCGGAAGAAAAAGCGCAAATGACATTCTTGCAAAGACTGGCATAAACCCCGACACACGTGCAAAGGATCTTACTGAGGCAGAGATTGCAAAGCTTCGTGATGAGATCGAAAACAATTACACGGTTGAGGGTGACCTTCGCCGCGATGTTGCACTCAACATCAAGAACATGATCGAGATCAACTGCTACCGCGGTATCAGACACAGAAAAGGTCTCCCGGTAAGAGGTCAGAGAACAAAGACCAATGCAAGAACAAGAAAAGGTCCTGCGAAGACAATCGCAAACAAGAAGAAATAAGGAGTGATAAAGACAGATGGCAAAAGTTGCTGCTAAGAAGGTCATCAAGAAGCGCCGCGAACGCAAGAATATTGAAAAGGGCGCAGCGCATATTCAGTCTACCTTCAATAACACTATCATCACTATCACAGATACTCAGGGCAACGCAGTATCCTGGGCATCCGCAGGTGAGCTCGGCTTCAAGGGCTCCAGAAAGTCCACTCCCTTTGCTGCACAGTCCGCAGCAGAGACAGCTGCAAAGGCTGCTATGGAGCATGGCATGAAGACTGTTGAAGTATATGTTAAGGGTCCCGGTGCGGGACGCGAATCCGCAATTCGTGCACTTGAGGCAGTGGGTCTGAGCATCACACTCATCAAGGATGTAACTCCCATACCCCACAACGGTTGCAGACCGCCTAAGCGCAGACGCGTTTAATCTTTAGAGGAGGTAAGAAGATATGGCAAGATATACAGGTCCTGCTTGCAAACTCTGCCGCAGAGAAGGCGTTAAGCTTTTCCTTAAGGGCGAGCGTTGCATGACAGGTAAGTGCGCACTTGACCGCAGACACACAGCTCCCGGTCAGCATGGCGCAGCAAACAAGAAGGTCAGAGAGTACGGTATGCATCTCCGTGAGAAGCAGAAGACCAGAAGATACTATGGCGTTCTTGAAAAGCAGTTCGTAAACCTCTA
>CAYPKQ010000208.1:0-4347 GCA_964411355.1 uncultured Lachnospiraceae bacterium | reverse complement strand
AATTGCCGCTCTCTGTCGGTGCGGTGGCAGAATAATAATATTTTGTGGCAGAGATAAGTTGAAAATTATCATCACCGATACTAATACTGCTCCAATAATCCGCAACGCCACTATAATATACGTTTTTCAGACTGTTACAGCTAAAAAACGCCAAATTGCCAATACTTGTTACGCTATCCGGAATAGTTATACTTTTAAGACTACTACAACCATTGAAAGCAGAATCACCAATACTCGTTACGCTATCCGGAATTTCTATTTTATCAAGAACGCTACAGCCCTCAAATGCGCAAGAACCGATACTTGTTATACTATCCGGGATTTCTATGCTCACAAGACTTCTGCAGTATCCGAACACCCAATCGTTAATAATGGTTATGCTATCAGGAATAGTTACGCTCATAAGACTACTGCACTCATTGAACGCAAAAGTACCAATACTCGTAACACTATCAGGGATAACTATACTCTCAAGACTGCTACAGCCACTGAAAGCAGAACTGCCAATACTCGTCACGCTATCGGGAATTGTTACACTCAAAAGACTGTTGCAGGAATTGAATGCAGAATAACCAATACTCGTTACACTATCGGGAATTGTTACACTCAAAAGACTGCTACAGCCACTGAAAGCAGAATTGCCAATACTCGTTACACTATCGGGGATAACCACATCTCTCACATTTGAATTATAACATACATAAGCTGGAATTCTTTTGATATTACCGAAAATGACAATTTTTATTGAAGGAATATTAAGAAAGACCTTATCTTGGACAGGGCTAAAGCTTGAATTATAATAAACTGTTTCGAGGTTATCGCATTTATAGAAAATCTGATGCCCGACGCTTGTTACGGACTCGGGAATTGTAAATTCTGTAAGTCCCGTACAGCCGTAGAATGCTCTCCGACCGAGGGTTTGAATGTATTTGGGCAAGATCACCTTTGTAAGCTGTGTCTGACCCGAAAAAGCCTTATCAGAAATTGCGGTTACGTTGCAATTTTCGATGGTGTCGGGGATATAAAGCTCGGTTTCGGTACAAGTTCCGATGCCTGTGATGGTGCAAGCACCATTTGCAATTTCATATTCAAGTCCCTTGGCAAGGGTTGCGTTTGTGTAAGCATCTTTGTATTCTTCGCCGCAGTCTTTACACTTATGAAGTGTATAGCCCTTTTCATTTTCTGTCGGTGGAACAACTGTGTCCTCATAATCATGGTCTGTGGCGGGGATTATCCGCTGCTTTACAAGCACCATGCCGCAATCCGAGCAGTGCTTCCCCTCGGTAAGTCCTGTGGTTTTGCAGGTAGGCTCAACCGCCTCGTCGATAACGACAGTATGACTATCGCCGCCGAGCTGAACATCCCATCCCGCAAGATATTGGGCAAGGAGAACAACGTCTTTTATGTTGATCTCGCCGTCTGCATTGGCGTCACCGGGCATAATCACCTTTGGTGTCTCACTCTCTGTTGCAAAAACGCTCACAGAAAGCAAAATCGCAAATGCGAGAACGGTTAATGTAACGAAAATCCTTTTCATTTGTCTTTCCTCCGATTTTCTTTGTATAATGCTTATATTATAGCAATTCTTCCACTATTTGTCAAGATACTTTCCTTCGTTTTTCTGCTACGAAATGCCCTCAATATGCGGCAGCTCCTTCTCGCAGAGGATCGCATCTATCTCTTTTGCCCTGCAAAGATTATGCTGATATTTTTTACCAAGCTTGGTACTGTCGCAAAGAAAAATCTTCTTCTCCGACTGCCGCATCATGCTTCTTCTCACAAGGTTTTCTTCAATGGACGGGTCTGTCAGAAGTCCGTCCTCGGAAATTCCTCTGCAAGAAAAGAAAAGCACGTCTGCATTATAATTTTCAAGGGTTCGAATGGCATCATCTCCAACATATGAAAGCGACCGCATAAGCATATGACCGCCCGTACAAATAGTCTTCATATCCATATTTCCAAGCAAGAAGCAAGCCTTTGCGCTACTGCTTATAACCGTTATGTCCTTAAATGCAGATAGGTATGGAACAAGAGCACAGGCACTGGTGGTTCCGTCAAGCATAACGGTATCTCCATCGTGAATATATTGAAGTGCCATTCTCGCAATTGCATCCTTTGCCTCGCTATGCTCATGCTCCCGCAGATAAAAAGGTATATGGCGGTCTGCAGGATGCTTTGAAGGCAAAGCTCCCCCATGTGTCCTTATTATAAGCCCCTTTTTTTCAAGCTTTTCAAGATCGCGCCGCAGTGTTTGCGGACTGATAAAAAGCTTTTTTGCAAGCTCTCCGTTGTTTTTGACCTCGCCTTCATTCAAAAGCCGAAGTATCTCCTCTTCCCTTTCATAAAATGGCATAATAATCTCTCCAATTTTTGTCGTTATCACTCACCAAAACGCTCATATGCAGAGCACTTCGACAACTTTGCCAAAGTAATATTGACAAATTTTGAGCGTTATATTATAATGATATCATAAAAAAGGCAAATGTCAAGTATAAAGGAGATATTTTTATGACAGAATCCAAAAAAATTCTGCTTTCCGAAACAGGATGCAAATGCGGAAAGGATCACCGCTCTACCGTTGACGATGTTATTGTCGGAAAAGGAGTTGTCAATACCCTCCCCGAAGTCTTAAAGCGTTATAATGCAAAAAAGGTCTTTGTTCTTGCCGATAAAAATACATATAAAGCGGCAGGCAAGCGTGTTTGTTCCATTCTCTCGGATAACAATATCGATCACACCCTCTATGTTATGCAGCAGGACGTTATTGAGCCTAATGAAGAGGCTGTGGGTTCTGTCGTTATGCATTTTGATCACGATTGCGACATCACGGTGGTCGTCGGCTCGGGAGTTCTCGGAGATATTACCAAAATCGTAAGCACTATAAGAAAAACCAAATATATCATAGTTGCAACCGCCCCCTCAATGGACGGCTTTGCATCAAATTCTGCTTCAGTAATAAGAGACAACCTCAAAGAATCCATCTATACATGCTCCGCCTCGGTCATCATCGGAGACACTGAAATTCTCGCCGCAGCACCTATGCGTATGCTCCTCTCGGGAATCGGTGATATGCTTGCAAAATACGTCAGCATTTGCGAATGGAGACTTGCCAATCTTATCTGCTCCGATTATTACTGCGAGGGAGTTGCTTCGCTTATCAGATGCGCCCTTAAAGAATGTGCAGACAACGCCGCAGGGCTTGTTAAAAGAGACGAGGTGGCTGTGGAGTCGGTTTTCAGAGGACTTGTTCTCAGCGGAGAAGCCATGATGTATGCCGGAGTTACCCGCCCCGCCTCGGGAACAGAGCACTATTTTTCTCACATTTGGGATATGAGAGGACTTGATAAGGGTACTCCTGTCGATCTTCACGGAATTCAGTGTGCTGTGGGAACATACCAGACCGCTATCGTTTACGAACAGCTAAAAAAAGTTACTCCCGACAGAGAAAAGGCGATGAAATATTTTGAAGCATTCGATCTTGCCGCTTGGCACGAAAAGCTTGCCGAATATGTCGGAGTCGGCGGCAAAATGATGAAAAAGGTCGAGGAAAAAGAACAAAAATACAGCGCAGAAAAGCATAAAAAGCATCTTGATATCATCATTTCAAAATGGAATGAGATAGTAGATATAATAAATGAGGAGATCCCCGCCCTCACCGAACTCGATAAGCTCTATAATGTTCTCGGTATGTCAAAGAAGCTCTCTGATATCGGTTTTGAAGATAAGGACACCTTTACGGTGTTCTGTGCCACAAAGGATGTAAGGGATAAATATGTCAGTTCAAGGCTGGCTTTTGATCTTGGAGTTATTGACGAGATAGATCTTTGAGTAAAGTACTTGACAAATTTTACTTTTTAAGTTATAATGTTCTAAAGTAATTTTTTGGAGGTGCTTAAAATGGTAACAGTTGAAATTCGTCTTACAACACTTGAGGATGTTCGAAATTTTGTAAACATCGTAACAAGATATGATATTGATATCGATCTCTCATCGGGTCGTTATGTGGTGGACGCGAAGTCAATCATGGGCATTTTCAGCCTTGATCTTCTCTCCCCCATCAAGCTTACAGCTCACAGCGAAAACACAGAAAAGCTTTTCGAGGAGCTTAAGCCCTATATCATTTAAAAAATCTGAAAACCGCCGAGCATATCGGCGGTTTTCTTTTTTGAGTAATTAAATATTTTTATTTTTTTGCATAAAACTATTGACAAATGGAGAAAATTGTGGTATCATTTATAGGTCGCATGAAGCGACGGCAAATAAATCTGGAGAAGTCGCGTAGTTGGTCGAGCGCGCACGACTGGAAATCGTGTAACCGTTAAAAGCGGTTCGAGAGTTCGAATCTCT
>CAYPKQ010000207.1:0-4355 GCA_964411355.1 uncultured Lachnospiraceae bacterium | reverse complement strand
ATTTATATCCGTCGCCGCCGAATTTTCCGCCTGCATGAAGGACGGTATATACCACCTCAAGGGTAGGAATACCCATTTTCGGATGGATATTTGAGGGAATACCTCTTCCGTTATCGCGCACCGACACCGAATTATCTTTATGAATAGTCACCTCTATGCGAGAGCAATGACCCGCAAGAGCCTCGTCGATGGAGTTATCCACTATCTCGTAAACCAGATGGTGAAGTCCCCTCTCCGAGGTTGAGCCGATATACATACCGGGTCTTTTTCTTACAGCTTCAAGACCTTCAAGCACCTGTATTTGACTTTCGTCATAAACGTGATTTTCCTTGTTTTCCATTTGTTTTTCCTTTCAGTTGGTATTATGTTAATGCTTTTATTTTTCTTTTTTATGTACTTTTTGAAAAAAGTACCAAAAACTTTTAAACGTCTTATAGCTTATCTTTATCTGCGCCACATCTCCTAATTTTATCTGAATATAATGAACAAAGTATTTATAAAAAATTATCATTCATAATAATTTTTCATTCTTCCGAGAAGAACCACGGAGGAGAGCTGGGAAAAGCATATCTTATATTTTCCTCTCTCGGCAAATCCGCTTTCATAATCCGAATAGATTATAAAGGATTTTGGAATTTCCTCACTCGCCGCCTCTAAAAATCCTTCTTTTTCGGCTTCTACCAGATATTTTCTCGTCTCTTTTGAAAGAGTTGCATTATCCGTATCAAAAATTCCTATTATATTTTTTGTTCTTATGTTTTTATTATTTCCAACGTGAAGATACATATTTTTTCCTCTATTCCGTGTATTTTCCGTTTTCTACATTTATAATTTTTGCGCATCCATAATCAATACGCTCACAGCTTGTTATTATAACCTGTCTGTCCTTCACCTTTGAGAGTAGGAAGCTTCGTCTTGTTCCGTCAAGCTCACTTAAAACATCATCAAGGAGCAGCACGGGACTGTCTCCTGTTTCCTCATAGCAGATATCACCTTCAGCAAGCTTCATGGCAAGCGCAAGCGACCTTTGCTGACCCTGTGAGCCGAAAACTCTTGCGCTTTTTCCGTTTATAAGTATCTCAATATCATCCTTGTGAGTGCCCCAAAGGGTTGAGCCTGCCGCAATTTCACGCTCGATATTACTCGTCATAAGCTCAAAATATCTTTTTTCCACAGCCGAAACATCCGAATATTCCTCTCTCAACTGCTTTGAAGAGCCTAGATATTCCATTTCTACTTTTTCGCGCATACCCGTCATTTCTGAAAAGTATTTTGCAACCGCATTGCCCACAAGTGACACATATTTTGCTCTGAATGAGGCGATAAGTGCCGCTTCCTTTGCAAGCTGTTCAGACCAAAGCTCAATAGTGCCGTCAAGGGTACTTCTGTCCTCTTCCGCATTTTTAAGAAGCTTATTCCGATGCTCTAAAATTGCGCTGTATCTTTGCAGAGAACGGAGATAGACAGGTCTGAATTGGGAAATTGCAACGTCAAGATAATTCCGACGCATGGAAGGACCTTCTTTAATGAGCGAAAGATGCTCGGGGCAGAAAAGTACAGCGCGAAAATGACCTATCATCTCACCAATTTTGTCGATTTTAAGCCCATTCAGCTCAATTCTTCTTCTGCCGCCTTTTTTAAGGTGCATTTTAAGATTCTGAATATCGCTTCTTGCGGAATTTTCAAAGTAAATTTTAAGAAGCGCCTCACTCTCACCGAATTTTATAACGTCCGCTTCCTTAACACCTCTGAAGCTTTTTCCCATGGCGAAGGTGTATATTCCTTCAAGGAGATTTGTCTTGCCCTGGGCATTGTCTCCTATAAGGATGTTTACGCCCTCATCTAAGATAACTCGGGCTTCTTCTATATTTCTGTAATTTTTTATTTCAATAGATCTGCAGATCATAGAAAAGAACCCCTTATTAACTAATGAATCTTCTGCCTTCCCTTGCAGGGATCACCTCGGCAAGCCGAGCTTGGGTGACCGCTTGCGGTGGATGAGTAGTCACCATCTCCGCCGGGCGTTATTTTTTTATTCGTTTATATCAACATTTAACCTTTTCAGAATATCTTTGCAAACCAAATCAAAATTGCGATTGATATCAATATTACTATATCGAATAACTTCCAACCCAAATTTTTGCAGATCAGAATCACGAAACTCATCAAAAGCTCTGTTTTCTTCTCTATAATGCTGGCTTCCGTCAACCTCTATAACAATATTCTTGCTTGAAATATAGAAATCTACAATGTAGTTTCCAATATTCTTTTTACAGTAAAGGGGAGCTTTTGGAGAAAGTCATACCAAAGATGTTTTTCTTCACGTGTCATTTCTTTTCTTAATTTTTGTGAGGTTTAAATCAGATCTTTGTTATATTTGTATATCTTTTTATGTCCTCATAAGTGGTGACTACTCATCCACCACTGCGTAGTCCCCCAAGCTCGGCTTGCCGAGGTGATCCCTGCAAGGGAAGGTTATTGTTAGTCCTTCATTCTGATAGGCTGAAGCATATAAAGCTCCTCTACTCCTTCTTCCTCATCAACAGGCTCAACATTCATGCCGGTAAGGGGAGAGGATATTGAAAATCTCACCTTTTCGGTGTCGCATGATCTGATAGTATCCATAAGATATCTGTTATTGAATGCAATAGTAACATCGTCGCCCTCGTGGTCAATCTTGACCTCGTCATATGAGCTGCCGTTGACCGAAATTGCGCTGACCTCTATATATTCGCCGTTTACATTCAGCTTAACATGAGAACGAACGCTTGCAGCTATCTTTTCTTCTGTAATGAGAGAAGCTCTCTCAAGAGCACTCATAAGCTCATCCTTATCAGCCTCTATCTTTATCTTGTGATTTTTGAGAATAAGTCTCTCATAGTCAACATACTGTCCCTCGATAAGTCTTGAGAAAAAGACAATATTTCCTATCTCAAAGACGATATGCTTTCTCATAAGGTAAACTCTAGTTATAGCATCTTCATCATCCGAGAGAAGCTTATTTACCTCATTTACGGTCTTTACAGGCAGAATAAAAGAATAGCTGATGTATTCATCCGCTTCGTTACCTCTCTTTATCGTTGCCATTCTCTTGCAGGTAGCAAGCTTAAAGCCATCGCAGGAAACTATAACTATATGGTCGTCCTCAACATGAACAAAGCAGCCGTTAAGAACCTCTCTCTGGTCTGCAACACCCATTGCATAAGTCGTTTTTTGCAGCATGGTGCGTATTATCTTTTGAGAAATATAAAATCCCATCTCGCTGCGAAGAGAGGGCACAGCGGGGAAATCTTCGCCATCGAGAGCTATCATAGTGATATTGGCTCTTCCGCTTGTGATGCTGGCTCTGAATTTATCGTTTATTGTGAGGGTAACGGTTTCGCTGTCCATAACGTGAAGTGCCTGATTGAATTTCTGAGCGTTTACAACATAGTAACCTTCCTCTATGACCTCAGCTTCAATTGTGGTTCTCATACCTCTTTCAAGGTCGTATGTTGTGAGGATAACGGTTGAAGGCTTTTTTGCCTCGATAAGTATGCCCTCGCTTGCGCTCATTGTTGAGCGGTTTACCGCTGTTGCCATAAGAGGGGCAATGGCACCCGAAACCTTGGTTCTGTTAAAAATTATTTTCATTTTGAATATCTCCTTTCATGCATCCATCTTTCCTCTCACGCACGCGAGAAAGAATAGAATGAATAGATAGAATAGAATATTAATATTTATAGTATTAAGGGCTGTTGAAAATGTGGAAAAATGTGTTTTTCCTTGCCCGTTTTCATTTAAAATCTTTTTTATGCTTAATTTTCTCTTGGTAATTTTTTTAAAAATACCTGTTGAAAAAATGTTTAAAATCGGTGTTTTAGAAAACTAAAATGCAAACAGAATTTTTTTGTTTTTTGGGAGAAAGTGATTTTAAAGAGAAAAAAAGTTATTATTTATGATTTGTGCGGAAAAATGTCGCACTAAAAATTCTGTTTAAATTGTTGAAAATTTGTTTTGTTTTTTAATTTGGTTGTTGAAAAGCCTTTTGCTTTTATTTTTATTTTGAATTTTTTAACAATCACTAAAAGACTTAAAAATACGTATCTTTCACCATTCTTTAACAGCTTTTCCACATATTTTTCCATATGTGTGGAGATTATCTTTTGAAACTGTTGAAAAGATTACTCTTAAATTTGAAAAACTGTTTAAAAGCTGTTGAGATGTAAGTTTTTTTCACCACAGCATGATGCAGCCACCATCCATATCCGTCATCCTGAGCAAAGCGAAGGATCTATGAGCGGTTTAAGATGACATCACCACGGATTATTCACATTATTTGTTTATCTGAGAAGAAGTTACTTACTGTTTAGCGC
>CAYPKQ010000206.1:0-4369 GCA_964411355.1 uncultured Lachnospiraceae bacterium | reverse complement strand
CTCTGCCTCGTCTTTCTTTCATTAGACCCTCGGCTCCTTCTTCCAAATATATGCGTTCCCACCGTTGTACAATATTTCTTTTGGAATCGCCATTGTTCGATTCTTCTATTCCCCAATATTTTCGTACTGTTTCGTGATAACTTAAATGGTGTTCTCGCAATCCATTATAACTCGGATTTTGAATTCTGGCAAGTATTTTTTGTTTTTCCTTCCTATTTCACTCATAAAAAATATGCACCTCCAAAAGTGTCTAACTTTTGGGGTGCATATCAAAAGCGAGACGGTCGCTTTTTAATATGGAATTACTGTTTATCGAATGAAAACAAATCCCGTTAAAAAAATAGGTTTTTAATAGTATCTTTCAAAAGATTATTTACAAATATATGTAGAATAATTTTGTGTTTTGTGGTAAAATAAAAAAGGAAATATAAAGGAAAGGACGGCGTGAAATGGAAAGAAACGACATTAATCCCTTTTTGACAAGCGGCAGAGCCGGAGAGCTTTTTGGCGAGGGCTTTACCGAACGCTCCAAGGAATGGATAGAGCAATATAAAAAGCTGATGGCATATTATAGGTGCGCCATGATGGAGGTCGAGACCAAGCTCAATGTTCTTAACGAGGAATTTTCGCTCAGACATGACAGAAATCCTATAAATGACATAAAATCCCGTCTTAAAGATCCTTTGAGCATCAAAGAAAAGATGGAAAGAAAAGGCTTTTCGCTTACTCCCGAATCCATTGAGGAAAATCTTGCGGACGTTGCCGGTGTCAGAGTGGTTTGCTCTTTTCCCGAAGATGTATATACCCTCGCAAATGCACTTTTAAGTCAAGATGACGTTACCCTTATAGAGAAGAAAGACTACATAAAGAAGCCAAAGAAAAACGGATACAGAAGTCTCCATCTTATAGTCAAGGTTCCGATTTTTCTTGCCCATGAAAAAAGAAGCATGAAGGTTGAGATACAGCTTCGCACCATAGCCATGGATGTTTGGGCTAGCCTTGAGCATCAGCTTCATTATAAAAAGGATTTTGACTTTACCGAAGAGATGGCAAGGGAGCTTATATACTGTGCTTCCCTCAGCGCTGAGCTTGACACACGAATGGATGCACTCAGAAAACTGGTATCATGTTCTGAAAAGGAAGAAAAAGAAAAAACAGATGAATAAAAACAGACTAACTTACCTTTTGAATTTATTTTTACCTGCCGTGGTCTTTTCCGCTATTGCAGGCGCATTTACTGCGGTAATAATTTTTGCTTTTAAGATAGCTTCATCATATGTTATATCCCTTTCGGAGAAAATCTACGCTTGGGGGCAAGCCGATCTTCGATTTTTGCCTGTCATTTTTGTGGGAGCGGCAGCTATCGGACTTATAGTTTCGTTTATTCTAAAATATTCCCCCGACAGCAGAGGAGGTGGAATTCCCACAGCTATTGCGGCTCTTCGCGGTTATGTTCCGTTTGACAAGAAAAGAGGACTTATTACGGTTTTCATTTCATCAATGTTTACGTATCTTTGCGGAATACCTCTTGGTACAGAGGGACCGAGCGTTCAGATGGGTGCGCTTGCAGGTCATATAACCTCAAAAACCTTGGGTAAAAATCACCCGGCTTGGGAGAGGTACGTTATGACGGGAAGTGCTTGCGCAGGCTTCGGAGTTGCAACGGGAGCACCGCTTACGGGAATCTTCTTTGCCTTTGAGGAGGCGCACCGCCGCTTTTCTCCCATGATATTTATGGTCGCCGCAATGACTGTGTCATTTGCTACCGCTGCAAATGAGCTTCTTTGCTCGGCATTTTCTCTGTCTCCGAGACTTTTCCATTTTGGTTTCGTTGAGACATTGCCTATTGGAAGTGCATGGATAGCAGCATTTGTCGGGCTTGTTTCGGGTGTGTTCGCACTTTTGGTCACAAAGGCTTACGGATTTGTGAAAAAACTAGACAAAATGACCGAAAAAGTCCCTTCTGCGCTGAAAATCGTCGTTGTTTTTATGCTTTGTGCCGTTATTGGTGTTGTTTCGTATGATCTTATCGGAACCGGACATTCGCTCATTGATGAGCTTATTATAGGCGGCGGAACTTGGAAATTTTTAGTGATCTGCTTCTGCATAAGAGCTGTTCTTATGATAACCGGTAATATTCTTGGCATAACAGGCGGTCTTTTTATTCCTAATCTTGCCTTTGGAGCAATGATAGGCGCTCTGTGTGCACGTTTTATGATATGGCTTGGAGTGCTTTCAAATGAGCATTTTGCAATTATTGTTATTATCGGGATGGTTTCTTTCCTCGGAGCAACCTCAAGAATTCCCATAACGGCGATCATTTTTGGTATTGAGGTGCTGGCAGGAGCTGAAGCCGTGCTCGCAATAACGGTTGGCGTAACCATTGCATTTGTGGTAATTGAAGCTATGGGGATCGAATCTTTTACCGATACGGTTATTCACGGAAAGGTTGAAAAATATAGCAGCGGAAGAGAGAATATTACCATTGATGCATATCTTACAGTAAAGGATAACGCATTTGTTATCGGTAAGGAAATAAGGGATATCCTTTGGCCTCCTGCGTGCGTTATAGTTTCTGTAAATAATGCCATTTCCGCCACCAGAATAGGCTCGGGAATGGCAGCAGGCGATATTCTTCATGTTCACTGCCAAAGTACGCATCCGTCGCTTACGGCAAAAGACCTTGAAGCTCTTGTTGGAAAGCAAGGCTTTGATATAACTCTGGGCAGCCACAGCGATAAAACAACAAAGCAGGTTCCCGATGCGTAGTGCGAGCGGTAGAGCATAGATGTGTTTATATGAAAATATATGCATTTTCATAAAAACATCCTATAAATAATGTGGATGAGTCGAATGCCAAAAACATTTAACTCATCCACATTGTTTTTAGGAAAATACCGAAGGAAGTTTATAATTGATTTTTTCGCTGGCGACGGTGCGCAGAGCTGCGATATAGCACCCGCCTTTTTCTCTTTTTATAAAGACTGCATTGTATTCGGGGGAGATCTCGTCTCCTCTTTTGCAGTAAAATGTCATTCTGTATGTATTTGGTGTTTCGTCAATGGAGATCACGTCCAGTGAAAATGAATTTGCCGCAGATTGAACTGCAGGAATATATGCTTCTATCTTTGGCATATATCTAAATCTTGCGGTGTCGCTGTGCCTTATATTTCCGCCGTGGTTAAAATATTTATAAAGCGCTCCCTCGAATTCCGAAGTGCCGATGGCGGCGGTAATTCCAAGTTCGGGATATTTTTCTGCTGCGTCCTTGACGGCAGTGTTTCCGGTAAAGCGGGAATAATCCGTGGTAAGCAGATGATTAAGAAGTGAATCCGAGCATTTTGATATTGCGGTGGAAGTATCCGAAAATTCCGGAAGTCTTATCGAATCTATTGTGAGTGCCGAGATGATATCACTAAGCTCGCTTATAACAGACGCATTTTCCGATGCGCTGCCTATAACGGTTTCATTAAGGTATTCGCCGACTGCTCCGGAAGGCATTATTTCACCGACAGAGCAGGAGGATAGGGAAAGAACAAGTATTAAAACAAACAATATGATATGCTTTTTCATCAAAATATCCTCCTTTTCGACTATATACAACATTATACCAAAGAATTATCAAAAGGTCAATAGCAAGTTGTATCTTGTAACAAATAGACTTCATAATAAATATCATGTTAATAAAGAAATTCCTCAAAAAAGAAAAAAATCCCATGGAGAAATGATGTAGGCTGTGATTAAATCGAGCTGCCTGCGGGGAAAATAATACTGAAGGCTGTAAAGGAAGTATTAAACGGAGGGAAAAATGAGCGTTAAGCGCGGTGATATTTATTATGCGGATCTGAGCCCCGTTGTAGGCTCGGAGCAAGGCGGAATGAGACCGGTCCTTATCATACAGAACGATGTTGGGAACAGATATAGCCCAACCGTTATAGCTGCGGCGATAACCAGCCGCATGGGAAAGACCCGCCTGCCTACCCATATCGACGTTTATGCCGACAAGGTGGGGCTGACGAAGGATTCGGTTATTTTGCTTGAGCAGGTGAGGACTCTTGATAAAAAACGTCTGGGAGAAAAGATGGGTCATCTTGATGAAGAAATGATGACGGCGGTGAATAACGCCATAGCTGTCAGCTTTGGGCTTGGAAATACTGCTGCGGATAACGGAGACGTAACTCCCGGCGCATGATTTTTTGTTGAATTTCAATAATAAATAAAAATTTAACATAAATTTTTCTCAAAGCCTTGATTTTGCGGACTTTTCGTGTTAAAATATTAATGTTTGAAATTTTTAAAAAATCAAAGGAGTAGAAAAATGGCACTTGTTACAACCAAGGAAATGTTCAAAAAGGCTTATGCCGGTGGA
>CAYPKQ010000205.1:0-4374 GCA_964411355.1 uncultured Lachnospiraceae bacterium | reverse complement strand
ACGTGATGCTTTTGGCGAAGTCATTTACCGGGTGGGATGTTGAGATAGACAAAACCGCTGCAGATTGCAACCTTGATGGCGTTTTCGACATAAAAGATCTTGTTCTGCTTACGCAGTATCTTGCCGGGTGGAATGTAACTCTCGGTTAAATAAAATTTTATGGCTGAACGGCACTTAACCGTTCAGCCATGATTTTTATTGAAATTTATTTATTAAGTAAAACGTTTCTTCCACCGTCCACAAGATATTCACAGCCCGTGATGGAGCGTGCATAATCCGAGCAGAGGAACATTATAACTCTTACAAGCTCGATAGGCTCTGCGGCATAACCCAAGAGAGTTTTCATGTTTGCCATATTTGCTCTTGTGAGAACGGGACCGGGGGTTACGCAAACGGAACGGATACCGTAAGGCGCTCCCTGAAGCGCAACCTTTTTTGTAAATGCGATAAGTCCGTATTTTGCGGGACTATATGCGGGGGCGTTACCGTCGTGTCCCGTGATCGAGCCGAGGTGTATAACAACGCCGCCGTTTTCCTTCAGATATTTAAAGGCAGACATCGCCATGTAAATCGGTGCACGGAGATTGACTTCAAGACTCCATTCTATGGTTTCGGGTTTGACCTCATCAAGGTTGATCGAATCGTTCAGTATTCTTCCTGCATATCCGCCTGCAAAGCTGAGGGTATAGTCAATTCTTCCAAAGGTCTTTTTTGTAAGCTCTACCGCTGCCTTGATTTCCTCATATTCTCTTACGTTACACTTGATGGGGAGCACGGAATAGCCGGATTCCTTCAGCTTGTCTGATTCCGCATTTAAAGCTTCCTCATTTATATCAAGCATGGCAACGCTTGCGCCGCTTTCGGCAAATTTCTGTGATGCAAGGAGTCCCATTCCCGAGCCTGCGCCTGTAATTATGGCAACCTTGCCGCTAAAATCCAGTTCAATATTCATTTTAAAGTATTCCTTTCTCATTATATTCGATGGCCTTGAAGATCTCAAGATCCATATTATCAAAAACAGCCTTTGCGGCACGGATGTGGGGTTTGTCTGTATTGGTGCAATAATGATAATCGCCTGCGCAGAGCACCATGCAAGAGCCAAAGAGCGGTGCTGTGAGTCTGGTTGCTCTGCCGTATTTTTTGCCGAGAATGAAAAGATAGGGAACAGAAAGTACCCTTGAAACCTCTTGACAGATTCTAAGTGCCTCGGGAACCATTCCGTAATCATCGGGCATAAGCACCATTTTTACGATATCTGCACCTCTTCTCTGGTGCTCAAGTGCAATTTCAAGCGTTTTTTCGAGAGTGAGCATTCCGTCGGTATGAGTTGACATCATTACAGTGCCGCCCTTCTCATGAACCTGCTTTATAAATTTCTCTTGCTTCTTTATAGCTTCGGGATCTGTGGTGTACTGATCGGGTGAGGGATCATAAAGGTCGGAGATAAGATCTACGCTGTCAGCTCCGAGATCGAGGCAGTGAAGAAGAAAAGCGGCTCTGTCATCATCCGTTTCTTCCTTTCGAGGTCCTCTGTATGCGAGAACGAGTATAGGTCTGTCTTCTGTTGCTTCAAAAATTCTTTTCAGGCTTTCGTCGCTTCTGTATTCCTCCTCCAAATGCTCTGTGTGGATGAGAAATCCGTCTGCACCGTCGTAGAGGGCATTTCTGATAGTTCTTATATTATCAAATTCGTTTTTATTTCCTATTGAAACCACAAGCGGTATGTGACGCTTGGTTTTTCCGAGAACAAATCTTGACATATTAGTTATTCCTTTCGTTTTTTTATATTTTATCATGCAACTGAGGCGCTTTCAATGCCTGTTTTGATATTAAATTTAACCGTAATGATATAAAAAATCTGTTTAAATTGATGCGGGTTTATCAAAAAAGCTCTTGACAAGTGGCGGGAAATATATTATATTATAAAAGTAAGGATGGTGGCGATAAAGTGGAATGGAATGAAACTGTCATAAACAAGATACACAGCATTTTTAATATAGAGGTCGAGGTGGGACATGGCGGCAAGGTGAACCGACGTTTTTCAGGTCTGATTTTTGCTAAAAGCGGAAGGGTTGCTTACCAAATGAATGGGGAAGAATATGTCCTTGACACGGGGCGCATAATATATCTTCCGTGCGCTGATTATGTCTATGAGCCGCTCCTTGACGGAAGCTGTTTTCAGATAAATTTTGACTGCGATTTTGATAGACACGAATTTTTATCTTTTCCAATTTCCGATCCCGTACTGTATGAGGAGAAAATTCAAAATCTGCGCAAAATGTTTTATGATGAAAACGGTTCGCATTCCCATCATGCTTGCCTTGCGGCTCTATATGATATCTTGACATCTCTTGATAAGGAGTCGGGTGCATCGGAATTTGGGGAATACAGCAGGGCGGCAATTGAGATCATGCGCTCGGATTTTTCCGATCCCGAGCTTTCAAATGACATTATCGCTTCAAGGCTCAATATCAGTACTGTTTATTTCAGAAAACTGTTTTTGAGTGAAACGGGCAACTCTCCCATGGCTTATTTGCGGAAATTGCGGATGGAAAAGGCAAAAGAATATCTGAAATTACCCTCCATGACGGTTGGCGAGATAGCATATGCCGTGGGATATTCGGGAATTTATCCTTTCAGCAGAGTTTTTAAAAGGGAGATCGGTATCTCTCCCAGTAAATATGCTGCAGAATATAAAAACTCATATTAACATAATCGTAATAAAAAGGAAATGCAAAATTCCACAAATTGTGATATACTCAAATATGTAAAGATATTATTGAAAAGAGAAAAAAGATGAATTATCAAAACAGACCTATGATAAATAACTCTCGGATACCTATGCGCCCAAAAGCGATATACCGTTTTCCGCTTTGGGCTTTTATGGCTTTGACTTATATATTTTATGAAATATTTATGTATGCTCTCATGGGTGTCAGCTATAGCGGATTTACCTGGCTTTATCTTTTGCTGACGGGCGGCGCATTTGGAACGATAGTTGGTGCTGCAGTGGAGCTTATTAAAAAGCCGAAGGCAAGAAAAATTACGGGAATCATTGTTCTTGCTGTCTCTCCCATTCTTTTTTGCGTTGAATATTTCGTTTTCAAGTCTTTTATGACTTGTATGAATCTTGCATCTATCATCAGCGGTACGGGGGATGTTGCGACCGGCTTTACGTCGATTGCTCTTAGCATAATTCTCAAGGGATTTTGGATAATCATTCTGTATTACGTTCCCCTTGTGCTTTTTTGTCTTTTTTTCAGAAATCTTTCGGGAAACAGAGATTCCCGCATTCCTCTTATAAGGATGGGTGCGGCACTCGCAGCTCAGCTTTTGTGCCTTGGAATCATTGCGCTTGCTCCCGTGGATAGGGCAAAGCTTAGTAAGCAGTATAATTTTGACGATGCAGTTCATACATTTGGTCTTACAAATGCCATGGGTCTTGATTTTCTCAATTCTATTGGCGGCGGCGGTGATTCGAATTTTGATTTTGTGCCGGTTGACCCCATTGAAAGCGAAAAAACACAGGATACCGAGGCATCCGATGTTAACGGCACAGATACTGATATTGTCGAGTCTCCCGAGCCGCCAAAGGTTTACGGAAAAAATGAGATTGATATTGATTTTGACTTGCTTGCAGAGAGCGAAAAGAAATCGGATGTTGCAAAAATTCATTCTTATATTGCAAGTCAGTCTCCCACATCTCAAAATGAGTTTACCGGGCTTTTTAAGGGCAAAAATCTTATTCTGATAACCGCAGAGGCATTCTCGAAAGAGGTCATAGACCCGGTGATGACCCCAACTCTTTACAGACTTTACACAAAAGGAATTAACTTTACCGACTATTATCAGCCCGCTTGGGGCGGAAGCACCTCTACGGGAGAATATTCGGTTCTTATGGGGCTTGTACCGATGGCGGGGGTCAAGAGCATGAAGAATACTATTGGACTGAATCTTTATTACACCATTGGAAACTCACTTACCCGAGAGGGATATAATTCCTATGCTTACCATAATAATTCCAACACCTATTACAGCCGACATCTTACTCATACCAATTTCGGCTATTCCGAATTCATCGGAATGGGTAACGGAATGGAAGAGGGTGTACAGAGCCGCTGGCCCGCAAGCGACGAAGAGATGATGAAATTCACCTTTGATAAATATTGCAGCGAGGAACCCTTCAATGTATATTATATGACTGTCAGCGGGCACTGTCTTTATAGCTGGACAGGCAACAGTATGTCAAAGAGAAACAGAGAGAGCTTTGAGAGCATGGATGCATCCGAGACTATAAAAGCATATTATGCCGCAAATTATGAGCTTGAAAAAGGTCTTACCTATATTGTTTCGCAGCTTGAAGAGAAGGGAATG
>CAYPKQ010000204.1:0-4380 GCA_964411355.1 uncultured Lachnospiraceae bacterium | reverse complement strand
ATTGGAATGTATTTTCTATTTTCTGAAGAAGTAGCAGGGACAATCATGTATGTGATGGGATTTTTCGTTTCCCTAAATAACATAGGAGTATCAGCTAACTTTTGTCTATCGGGTGCACCATTTAGGCGATCTTGACGGCACAGCTCAATTCGTTTCATAACTTCCGGCATATTCAAAAGTTCAGCCGGATTTGCACCAACAAGCCACAAGCACCAGCGTTTTTTATTGTTAATAAATTCTTCGGAGCCAATCAGCTTTTTGATATACTTTTGCGCATTAGGTTCTTTCTTTAAAAATTCATCAATTTCATCATTTTCTATGATCAGATGCCCTCCATCTGCGGGTCTGTTTCCGGTTGTCATATTCGGTACATTACAAATTGGCTTATTTCTACTTTCCACAAACACGGTAGGTGCTTCAATCAGGTAGAAATTGATATTATCTACAAGCTGAAATCTCTCGGATGAATAAAGCTGTTTTTGTTTTGAGCTTGGCGCGGTGCTGAAGCCGACAATTACGCAGTGAACGTGCGCTTTGATGCTTGCTTCGCTATCCCAGCGGAAGGTACGGTGTGCAAAATCAATATGAATATTGAAGCGGTCATAAATCGGCTTCCACACTCCGGCAACCTGTTCGCCCTGTGTTATAGAGTTGGTGGAAACAAATGCTGTGCGTATTTTTGTGCCTTCCATCATAGCTGCCGCCTTAAAATACCAACCCGAAACATAGTCGATTTTTCCGGCGGTTTTATAGGGCTTGCCTTTTTCGTCAACATAAATGGAAAGAATATCCTTCTTTTGCTCCTCATTTTGCAAAGAATAGCCGACAAACGGCGGATTGCCCATGATATAGTCGAGCTTATCCTTCGGCACGATGCTTTCCCAATCGGTACGCAGTGCATTTCCGCAGGCAATATTGGCATAGGATTTGAGCGGCAGAAAATCGAGGCTTACATTCATAATTTCCTCGGTTTCTCTCATCATTTGTGACTCCGCTATCCAAAGTGCGGTTTTTGCAACGGTTACGGCAAAGTCATTTATCTCAATACCGTAAAATTGACCGATAGAAACCTTTATAACATCTCCGAAATCCATAATTATCTGTCCGTCTGTTACCAGCTTCAGGGCTTCATTTTCAAGACGGCGCAGAGAAATATATGTTTCGGTTAAAAAGTTTCCCGAGCCGCAGGCAGGGTCGAGAAAGATTAGCTCTGAAAGCTTCTTTCGGAATACCTCTGCCTTTTCATTGCGTATCTTCGGTATTTTCAGTGCCTTTATTTCCTCAAATTCTTCATAAAGCTCGTCAAGAAAAAGTGGGTCTATGACTTTATGTATATTTTCGATTGAGGTATAGTGCATACCGCCGCTTCGGCGTGTGTCGGGGTTGAGGGTAGATTCAAAAACCGCTCCGAAAATGGTGGGGCTTATCTGCGACCAATCGAAATCCTCGCTGGCTTTATGTAAAATTATATCCGCTATTTCCTGTGTGAAATTGGGTATCTCTATATTTTCATCGGCAAAAAGACCGCCGTTTACATAGGGGAAAGCCGCAAGTGCTTCGTCCATATATGGGTCACGGTCATGAGGCTTTGTATCAAGAACTCGGAATAGCTCTATAAGGGCTCGGCGAGTGTCCTTTGGTGCAAAGCTTTTTATATAGTTATGAAATTTATTATGCTCTCCGAAAATGCCGGAATCCTCTGCATAAAGACAAAAAACGATACGAACACAGAGAATATTCAGGCTATGCAGAGAATTTTTGGAATTGGGGTCTATATATTGCTTCAAAATAGCGTCATAGAGCTTTCCCACAAGCTCGCCGGCTTTTATGGATATCTGTTCTTCTCGGTGCAAAAGCTCGTTTTTTTCTTCGACAAGAAATTCAAGGCGATAATATTCCTTTGGAAGGTCGCATAGCAGGATGCTTTCCGGTTCTCCTGTAGGCTTTTCCATATCATAGATGAGAAATTCCTCAAAATTGCATGTGATTATCCAGCGGGGTCTTTGGGAATAGGGAAGGGCTGCTGAATATCTCTGAGCTTGCTGAAAGGGATTGAGCAGAGAGCCGTCGGATTGACGAATAGGGCTTCGAAGATTAAGTCCTTTCTTTTTTTGCTCGATGAGAACATGAGTTGAGGGAATATGACCGTCGATGAAGCTTGTGTGGTCGAGCTTTACGCGCTCCTCAAAAAATATAAATTTTTCCGGCTCACAAACTCCTAAAACATCTCGAACAAGCGCAAGCCAAAAGGATTGGCTGTCGCTTTTTTCGTCGCCTCTGTCTCTCCAATATTCGGAAAATTCTTTTGCGGCTTTTTTCTTTTCGGGTTCTGTCATTTTGGTTTTCCATCCTTTTCGCTACTTTATATTTATTTTACCATATGTTGACAAAAAAATCAATACGGTATGTTGTGTGTTTTAAATTTGTTGCTTGTTTGTAATATCTGTTTTAGTTATTTTGGTACTGTGCGGTACATCGGGATACCTTTTGGAACGGTATTTTTTGATAAAATCTTCTTGCAAAGCAGAAATGCAGAAAAAAACAGAAAAGAGAGGAAGGGTGATCTTATGAATGACGGATAGTGAAAACAATGATATCAGAAAGCGACTCAAAAAGGGAAAGCTGACCGAGGTGGCGGAGCAATATATTGCAAAGTGCTGTGAGGAGGATAAATTCCCCAACATGGCAGGCTTTTGCCGTTACTGCCGTATAGGTCAGAGCGAGCTTGATGAGCTTGGAAAAAAGTTCCCGCAGCAGTTCGATTCGCTATGCTCTGTTTTTGAGGATGAGGCACTGAATTCCCGTGTTGCCGTAACTCTCATTGGTTCTTATATGAAAAGATATCTTGGTTACGGCGAGGAGAAAAAGAATGAGGGTGAAGGTGTGACGGTGTATTTCGAGCATGACATTTTAAAAGACGGTGAGTGATGAAAAAGGTCATAATCGAAGGTGTGCCAAACAAAAAACAGCAGTTGTTTTTTGATTCCGAGGCGAGATACACGGCATATGGCGGTGCGAGAGGCGGAGGAAAATCCTGGGCACTGAGGCGAAAGCTCGTTGGTTTATGTCTTAGGTATCCCGGCATTAAATGTCTCATTATCAGACGATCTTATGACGAGCTTGCGGACAATCATGTTAAGCCTTTTCTTGCGGAATACGGATCTCTTATAAGCTATAGCGAGGGCGAAAAGATGCTTACATTTTACTGCGGTTCCACCATAAAGCTCGGTCATTGCTCAAATGACCGCGATACACTCCGTTATCAGGGAAGAGAATTCGACATCATCGCCATAGACGAAGCAACGCAGCTGAGCGAATTTCAGTTTAAAACACTTTCGGCTTGTCTGCGCGGTGTGAGAGATTTTCCCAGAAGAATGTACCTTACCTGCAATCCTGGAGGTATCGGTCATTTTTGGGTTAAGCGGCTTTTTGTTGACAGGATATACAGAGAGGGCGAGAGGGCAGAAGATTATAACTTTATCAGCGCTCTTGTCTATGATAATCCGTCGCTTCTGCGTGCCGATCCCGATTATGTGAGACAGCTTGAGGCTCTGCCCGAAAAGCTTCGTGCTGCCTGGCTTTACGGTAGATGGGATATTTTTGAGGGGCAGTTCTTTCCCGAATTTGACCCCGAGATCCATGTTATCGGCTCTTCGGAAGCCGATGAAAGAGAGCTGCGGTATTTTATCGCCTTTGATTACGGTCTTGATATGCTTGCGGCACTTTTTATGGGGTATGACAGAGAAGGGAATCTTTATGCACTCAGAGAGCTTCTTGTAAGCGGTCTCACTCTCTCGGATGCAGCAGATGCCATTGCCGCCTTTGACAAAGAGAAGCGCGCGGAATATGCCGTTGCGTCCCCCGATCTCTGGAATCGAAGGCAGGATAGCGGTGTCAGCGGATTTGAGATAATGAGCCGAAATTCGGGTATGCCGCCGATGATAAAGGCAGATAACCGAAGGATTCCCGGCTGGAGAGCCTTACGGAATATGCTTGGTGCAAAAAAAGAAGGTATGCTGAGAATATCCGAGGTTTGTACGGAGCTTATAAGATGCCTTCCTGCGCTTCTTTTCGATAAGAACGGCGCAGAGGATGCATCGGGTGAGCCGCATGAGATAACTCACGCTCCCGAGGCACTTCGGTATGCGGTCATGAGCCGATTACCCCGGATGGGCATCGAGGAAAAGCACGGCTTTAGTTTTGAAAGAAAAAAGAAAAGTATTTTTGAGTGATTTCTGCTTTGCAAAAATGTTAAAAGAAATAAAAAGGAGGTTTTTTTATGGCGAAAGCTGATTTTAAGGGAACGCTTGGGGTAGAACGGATAAAAAATTTCGGAGGGATATGCCACAGCCCTTCAAAAAGCGTTTCTGACAGTTATAC
>CAYPKQ010000203.1:0-4398 GCA_964411355.1 uncultured Lachnospiraceae bacterium | reverse complement strand
GAGCCAAGGGACTTGCAGAGGCAGAAGCCATCGAGAAGAAGGCAGAGGCACAGAAGAAGATGGGAGAGGCTTCCATCATTGAAATGTATCTCGAAGCACTCCCCGAGGTTGTTAAGAATGCCGCAGCTCCTCTTGCGCAGACCGATAAGATCGTTATGTACGGCGATGGCAACTCCACAAAGGTCGTTAAGGACGTTATGAGCAGCGCAAGCCAGATAATCGAGGGCATGAAGGAGTCCACGGGTATCGACTTGCAGGCACTTCTTACAGGCATAGTTGCAGGTAAGGTTGTAAGTGCAGGTAATGACCGTCAGTGTAGCACTCCTCTCCCCGAGCGTGGCGATATCGAGGCAGAATAATGCAGATTTCAAAGCAAAAAGTGCCTGTCCTTCGGGATAGGCACTTTTATACTAAAAGGAGGGTATAATGAAGCTGTATTTACCGTGGGATTTAAGAAAAGTTTTGCGGAATGCTTTATGAGCTCTCACTTGCTTTGCTATTTGTTATCACGGGCGTACCGTTAAAGCTGATCGACAGCTCATGGTATGGCAGAATTAAAGCGGTGGATATTAAAGACGGCTTTGGATTTACAAATGAGCCATTGCAAGAGCTTACGGAAAAGTATATGCAAAGCTGACTGTCGAAAAGGATGACGGAGATATTGTTTTTTTTGAGGTAAATGAACGCATTTATCAAAAGTCTCTTGCTTTACAGGTTTCAAACAACCGCAAAAATGAGCATTTTATTGATAAATATAAGGTCGGTGACAGAGTGTTTCATCTTTATAGTACAAAGCACGTGGTGATACTTTCGGACGGTGATGCGAGAAGCGTTATCTGCGCTGTTTGCCGAAGAGAAAATGACATTTTGAATGATAGGTGCTCCGATTGCAATTGCGGTCATACGCTTGTAAAATGAGGCTTTGATCTTTAATATTTAGCGTGATAAATAGGAATTTATTGAACAGTTGACGGGGATGAATAAAAGCCTCTCACTCTGGGAGAGCGGCACGCTTTAGCGTGATGGAGAGTCTTGGAGAATGAAATTTATTGCCCTCTCGGTCGCCTTTGATGCCAGCACACCCTGTGGGAGAGCCTCTTTTTTGAAACCGCTCAAACTGTTAGAGAAATTACTGTTTAATTTACTGATTTATTTAATAATTTTTATTTGGAGAAAATATAATGTTTGGATTTGAAGTAATATTCTTTTTGATGTTTTTTCTCGTTTTTGGGATATTCTTGGTCAATATAATAAAAGGTATTGCCGAGTGGGGAAAAAATAATGCCTCACCGAAGCTTACGGTGGATGCGATGATCGTTACAAAGCGAGATCATAGAACACGCCACCATCACGGAAACGGTCATTCACATACCTCATCTACTTATTATGTGACATTTGAGGTGGAAAGCGGTGACAGAATGGAGCTCCGCATAGACGGTGCTGAATACGGTATGCTTGCAGAGGGCGATAAGGGCAAACTGACATTTCAGGGAACAAGATATCTTTCCTTTGATAGGTATATATAACAGCAAACAGACTGCACAATATTTGATGCAGTCTGTTTGCTATTTCATAGTGCGCATTGCGTTAAGTATTGCGAGAACCATAACGCCAATGTCGGCAAAAATTGCAAGCCACATTCCCGCATAGCCTATAGTTTATCCGATGGCAAAAGCTCGCTTATAAATTCGCTTATTCCAAGCTCGGAAGCAACAGAGGAGGCAACCTCTTCTTTGTCTCCCGTCGCACCGCTACCGAAAGGGTTGTTGTGCCTTCGATTATGATACCGTCAAGCGGTATTTTTCACCCGGTTTTACAAGGATGATCTCGCCAACCGAAACTTCGCCGGGGGAAAGCTCAAGCTCATTTCCATCTCTCAAAACTCTCGCCATATCAGGTCTAATATCCATAAGAGCGGCAATGCTACGTCGGCTTTTTCCCACAGCGATTCCTTGAAAAAGCTCGCCTATCTGATAAAATAGTATAACAGCGGCAGCTTCTCCGTATTCTCCGAGAATAAGCGCACCTACCGTGGCAACGGTCATGAGAAATTGCTCATCCATCATCTGACCGCTAAAAATATTTCGAACAGCACTTATATGAACGTCATAACCGACAATAATATATGGGAGAAGAAAAACTATTAATCTTATGTATCCCTTTGTTGGCAGTAAAAACGCTGTCAAAAGAAGCAGAGATGCTATGATTATTCTGATAAGGTCTCTTTTTTGCCTTTTTTCATGTCAGAGAATTATTCTGCAGTCGGGTTCGAAGCGTTTTGCGAGCTTGATACATTCTTTAATGATGGAATCGAATTTGTCCTCGTCAGCTTCTATGACGAGCTTTCCGCAATGAAGTTCAAGGAAACTTTCTGAACCCCATCCAGCTTTTCAATAGCTCTTTCAAGCTTTTCGACGCAATTTGCACAGCAAAGATCCTCGATTTTAAATGATTTTTTCATGTTATTCATCCTCAGTTAAATGCTCATAGCCCTGCTCGATGATCTTTCTTACATGGTCATCTGCAAGAAAATAAAAAATCGTTTTGCCTTCTCTTCTGTTGGCAACCAGATGGTTGTCCTTCAAGACCTTCAGCTGATGGGAAATTGCGGATTGTGTCATTCCCAGAAGCTCCGCAATGGCGCAGACGCAAAGCTCACTTTCAAAAAGTGAGAATAGTATCCGCATTCTTGTGGTGTCTCCGAAAATTTTGAAAAGATTTGCAAGGTCGCATAGCTTTTCATCCCCCGGAAGCTCACGGTGGAGCTTATCCACAAGGGCAGAATGATCATGTTTTTTTGTCACGGGCATAAATGAACCTCCATTCATATGATGACACATTTATGCTCTTTTGTCAATATATTTTTTAAAAAATATTGTTTTTCGGAGAAAAAATTTTAAAGCTCTTGCTTTTTCCTACCTATTATGTTATAATACTTGTCGAAAAAATTTGAAAAAGGAGAAAAAAATGGAGAAATTTCAAATTCTTTATGAAAACATTCTTGCCTTTGGCAGGGACGGAAACTGGAAGATGATCGTGATGTGGCTTATCGGCGGCGTCCTTATCTATCTTGCCATAAAAAAGCAGATGGAACCAACTCTTCTTTTGCCTATGGGCTTTGGCGCAATTATCGTAAACGTGCCTTTTTCGGGAGCTATTGCACCACTTGAAACGCTCTTTAATGCAGGTATTGCAAATGAGCTTTTCCCGCTTTTGCTCTTTATCGGTATCGGTGCTATGATCGATTTCGGTCCGCTTCTTACAAATCCTAAGCTTATGCTTTTCGGTGCGGCGGCGCAGTTTGGTATCTTCTTCACCTTCTGCCTGGCTTCCATCTTCTTCCCGACGCTGGCTGCAGCTTCTATCGGTGTTATCGGTGCGGCAGACGGACCCACAGCTATTGCTGTTGCAAATGAGCTTCTCGGTAGTGATTCGAGCTATACTGCTGCTATCGTTGTTGCGGCATATTCCTATATGGCACTTGTTCCGATCATTCAGCCTCCGATAATCAAGCTTTGCACAACAAAGAAGGAAAGACTCATTCGTATGCCTTATACTCAGAAGTCTGTTTCGAGGACTACGAAGATCCTTTTCCCCATAATTATTACCATTGTTGCAAGTGCTATCGTTCCCGAGGCGGCTGCTCTTATCGGATTCCTTATGTTCGGTAACCTTATTCGTGAGTGCGGAGTTCTTGATTCTCTCTCGGAGACTGCGCAGAAGGTTCTTGCAAATCTTGTTACCATCTTCCTTGGTATCACCATTGCGTTCAAGATGCAGGCGGACTCCTTCCTGTCTCCCGCCACTCTGCTCATTCTCGGTCTCGGTCTCTTTGCATTTATTTTCGATACTGCAGGCGGAGTTCTCTTTGCAAAGTTCCTCAATCTTTTCCTCAAGGAGAAGGTCAACCCCATGATAGGTGCGGCAGGTATTTCTGCATTCCCCATGTCCGGAAGAATCGTTCACAAGATGGCTCAGGAGGAGGATCCTCAGAACTTCCTTCTTATGCATTCTATCGGTGTAAATGTTTCGGGACAGATCGCATCTGTTATCGCAGGCGGATTTATCCTCGGATTCTTTAGCTAAAAAGGGAGGTACAGTCAATATGTTCGGACTTGAAGGCATTATTTTTGAGCCTATGAATTTTGTTAAAAACCTTGAATATATGGGCATCGGAATGCTTGGAATATTCATTGTTATCGGTGTTATTATGGGCGCAACACTCATTATAGGTAAGATTTTTAATAAGTGATTTTTGAAGGACTGTCTCGCAAGAGACGGTCCTTTTTTCCCCGTCATCCTAAGCGAAGTGAAGGATATACGAACTGTTTAAGCGGATTTCACTACGGTTTGTTCACATTAGTTGATTATCTGTAAAGAAGTTACTTACTGTTTAGC
>CAYPKQ010000202.1:0-4408 GCA_964411355.1 uncultured Lachnospiraceae bacterium | reverse complement strand
CGTGTCGTAATCCCCAAGGAGATCCGCCGCACAATGCGTATCCGCGAGGGCGACCACTCACATATATCATTGACACAGTCGGAAAAGCATTTGATCTTCGCTACATACTTCATAAAGCTCGCCGAAAGAACAGGAAACTAAAAAACTGCTGATGAGTTTTCAGGCTCATCAGCAGTTTTTTGATATTATTTTTCAAGCAAGGCTTTTGCTCTTGACCGTATGATGTTTTCAATCATTTTCAGCCTTGTTGCGGGAAGATTGTATCTCGCATTTTTTTGAAATTTGAAATCAAGCAGCTTTCTCAGGGCTTCTTTATGCCTTTGCGTAAGCACTTTTTTTGCTGTTCCGATAAAATCGTCATAAACGCAAGGAAGCAATGTGTCCGCATAGGCTTTAAGTGCTTTTTCGCTTTCAAGATCATCTCTACCTGCAAAATTGAGCAGGGAATTGCCGTGATCAAAGAGAGGGGCAGGGGAGATGATTTTGTTTGTCTTATTATCTACCAAAAAGCCAAAATTCCCGAAATGTCTGTCGGTATTCATAATGATCGCATCAAATATAAGCATATCATCAAGAGCATCGGTAAATTTTGGACCCAGTTTTCCATAATATTCTCTGACTGCCTGCATACCGCCTTGGGGCACAATTCTTCCTACGGGCAAAAAAGAGGCTTCCTTTGAGGTGAACAGCTCACAGGTTGAGCATAATTCTCCATTCCATTTTGAAAGACCGTATTCGATAGCATTTATGCCAAGCACTTTTGCAATTTGAGACGCATAATACTCCGAATAAGGCTCATTGCCTGTATTGGAAGCGCCACTCGTGCCGCCTTTGTAAAGCAGAATTTTGCCGTCTTTTCTTCGCCAGCATTTAGGAAGCATACCGTTTGTTGTAAATTCGGGGCAGGAGGCAAGGGAAGTTCTGATGCTACTGCCATATCCGGTAAAAGCGATAAGAGCAAGTACCCGGCTGAAACGGTTGTCATATAAATTATATTTGGCGTAAGTTCCCTCAAAGCCTTCTTCGGTGACCCAATAACAGTCGTTCAGAGAAAGCCCCTTTGACACCTTTATTATAGCCATTGGGCGGTTTATATTAAGTCCGCATTTGCTCAAAAAGTTGTGAACATAAGCACGGTTTTTAGGTATTGTTCTGTGTCTTAACCATTTTGAGAGACCTTCGCTCGTCAGCTCCAAATCAAGCGGCAAAAGCTCTCTTTTTGCATCATTTATCCACAAAATTTCAATCTCGGGAGTATTAGTATCTTCTTTTACAGAAAAAAGCACAAGGCTCGTGTCAAAATGCTTCAGAACATAATTCATACATAATCCTCCTTTGATTTTGTTGGTGTAATAATTATAATATATTATTTCGGTTTTGTCAATGATTTATTATGTGATAAACTCTTTTTATAACAATGTCACATCTTTAAAAAACAATTCGGGTTGAAAAATATTTTGAAATAAGCATCAACTTAATTAATTTTTATTAAATAGTGAAGATAAACTTGACGAAACATAAAAAAGAAATTATAATATATAATGGAAAAAATACTTATATCGGAATGGAGACAAAAATGATTACAGGCGAACTTAAAAATAAAATTGACGGACTTTGGGATGTTTTTGCAGCAGGAGGACTTGTCAATCCCCTGGATGTTATAGAGCAGGTTACATACCTTATGTTTATTCGTGACCTTGATGATACCGATAATCTTCGTGCGAAGGAAGCTGTTATGCTCGGGCTTCCGCATCAAAGCATTTTTTCTGATAAGGTAATGGTTGGAGACCGTGAAATAGAGGGAAATCAGCTGAAATGGTCGGTATTTCATGATTTTCCGGCAGGAAAGATGTACACCATCGTTCAGGAGTGGGTATTTCCGTTCATCAAAAATCTTCACGATGACAAAGACAGCGCATATTCCAAGTACATGGACGATGCTATTTTTAAGATACCGACCCCCCTGCTTCTTGATAAAATCGTAACCATTCTTGATGATATTTACACACAAATGGCACAGATCAAGGATAGCGACATTCGAGGCGATGTTTATGAATATTTACTTTCGAAAATTGCTCAGTCGGGACTTAACGGTCAGTTCCGAACCCCTCGTCATATTATCAGAATGATGGTTGAGCTGATGAATCCGTCGGCAAATGAGGTCATCTGTGACCCTGCCTGCGGAACATCGGGTTTTCTCGTTGCGGCAAGTGACTATTTGAAGGAAAAACGCAAGGAAGAAATATTCTTTGACAGACAGAAAAAGGCGCACTATATGAACGAAATGTTCCACGGCTACGATATGGACAGAACTATGCTCCGTATCGGTGCGATGAATATGATGACGCATGGTGTAGATAACCCTTATATTGAGTACCGTGACAGCTTGTCCGATCAGAACCCCGATAAGGAGAAATATTCATTGATTTTGGCAAATCCCCCTTTCAAGGGGAGCCTTGATTATGATACTGTTTCTGCCGATCTTCTCAAGGTGTGCAAGACAAAAAAGACCGAGCTTCTGTTCCTTGCACTTATGCTCCGAATGCTCCGAGTTGGCGGCAGATGCGCTTGCATCGTTCCAGATGGAGTTCTTTTTGGCTCGTCCACGGCACATAAGGCAATCAGAAAGGCACTTATTGAGGACAACCGCCTTGAAGCTGTTGTTTCTATGCCCTCGGGCGTTTTCAAGCCCTATGCAGGCGTTTCAACGGGAATACTTATCTTTACTAAAACAGGACACGGCGGCACGGACAAGGTTTGGTTCTACGATATGCAAGCCGATGGCTACAGCCTTGACGATAAGCGTACCCCCGTTGCAGAAAATGACATTCCCGATATTATAGCACGTTTCCGTTCGTTTGCGCCCTCTCAGTCGCCAAAGGCGACAGCTCTCCCTGAGGGCGAGCCCCGGATTGCCTCCCACTCCGGGGGAGGTGGCAGCGAAGCTGACGGAGAGGGATATAGTGAATTTAATAATCCGAGGACAGCAAAATCCTTCTTCGTACCAAAGGACGAAATTGTAGCAAACGACTATGACCTTTCGTTAAATAAGTATAAAAAGACTGAATATAAGCCCGTGGAGTATGCACCTACGAGCGAAATTATGGCAGAGATTAACGAACTTCAAAATGAAATCACCAAAGGACTTGCGGAATTGGAGGATATGCTCAATGATAAATAATGAAAACAGCGGACAGATTATTCTGTATTCGACCGACACACAAAAAGAATTTGTAAATGTAATATTCAAAGATGAAAACTTTTGGCTTACACAAAAATCTATGGCAGAACTGTTTGGTTGTACTGCGGATAATATTTCATTACATTTAAAGAACATTTTTGCAGAAGAAGAACTTGATAAAGATTCAGTTGCCGAGATTTTCTCGGTAACTGCTGCAGACGGAAAAAATTATAAAACTCAATGCTATAATCTTGATGCCATTATAGCAGTAGGATACAGAGTAAACTCCAAGAAAGCAACGAAATTTCGTCAATGGGCAACACAGACCTTGAAAGAATACATACAAAAAGGTTTTGTTCTAAACGATGATATGATGAAAAACGGCAGACCTTTTGGCAAGGACTATTTTGACGAGCTTCTTGAGCGTATTCGTGAAATTAGAGCAAGTGAACGGAGAGCCTACCAGAAAATCACCGACATTTTTGAGCAATGCAGTTATGACTATGATAAAAACAGTGAGACAACAAAGGCATTTTACGCATTTGTTCAGAATAAGCTCCATTATGCAGTTACGGGCAAAACAGCCGCAGAAATAATATGCGAAAGAGCAACTCTTGATAGTCCCACAATGGGGCTTACGACCTGGAAGGGCGCACCCGATGGAAAAATTTATAAAAGCGATATCACAGTTGCAAAAAACTATCTTAATCAAAAAGAGATTTCAAGACTTAATCGACTTGTAACTATGTTTATTGATCACGCAGAGCTTATGGCAGAAGATGAGCAACCTATGAGTATGCAAGATTGGCTTGCTGAGACAGACCTCTTTCTTAAAACCTCCAGACGCGAGATTTTGGAAGGCAGTGGCAGTGTTTCGCACGCCGATGCTGTCCGTAAAGCGAATGAGATTTATAAAGAATTTCGCAAAAAACAAGACGCTGATTATATTTCCGACTTTGATAGAGCAACCGAGAAATATCTGAAAGGGGAATAATATGGCGAAGTTGGGTGATTATATTGATCAAATTCGAGGGGTGTCATATAAGCCAGAAGATGTTTGTACTGATCAAGATGAAGATGCGGTTGCGATTTTGCGCGCTAATAACATTCAAGATGGTGGATTGAATTTTGATGATTTAGTTTATGTGAAAAAGAGTAAAGTGTCTGCTATACAATACATAAAGGCGGGAGATATAGTTGTTTGTGCTTCAAGTGGCAGTAAAAATT
>CAYPKQ010000201.1:0-4410 GCA_964411355.1 uncultured Lachnospiraceae bacterium | reverse complement strand
GGCGGAAATGTGGGAAAATCCCCAAAGCTTATGGATTATGTGCGTGAGAAAACCGGAATAAAAAAGGTCATTAATCTTGGTGACCCGCATCATGGCGAGAGCACTTACGAGGTTGCTCTTGAGCAGCTTGAGCGTTCAATGGAAACACAGTTTTTTGATCATTTCGGAGAGGACGGAATGTATGCAATCGGCAATCACGATTCAAATCTTACCGCTTCGAGAAATGCAGAGGATGAGGATTCCTCAACCTACAAAATGGATATGCTTCTTTCAGATATAGATATTTATAATGCAACCTTTTCTCATATTGAGGAGGGGGGCAAAAAGAACGGAAATATTGTCTATGATGAGAAGCTTCTTTCGATAATCGAAGAAAACAGAAGCGAGATCACGGAATTTGTCCTTGAAGATGTTGCACCCGAGGATGCGGGAGCATATAACAATATGTTTGGAGATGTAAGCTATACGGCAGAGCAAATGTATGAAAATCTCGTCTGCTGGGCAAAGATGCATTATGCTTACTATGACCATGAGAGCAAGATATGTTATATCGTGCTGAATACAGGCGGACTTACTGTTACCGATTTTGCAATTCTCAACCGTGAGCTTTGGAAATTCCATCCGAGCCAGTATGAATTTCTTAACACGGTGCTTAATGAGATTTCCGAAAACTATTCCGACTACGACGTTGTGGTTGCGGGACATATGTTCTATGACAGAAGTGTTCCGGGTGAAAGCTATAATAAAGCACTTTTCCAGATGCTCAGCGCATTTGAGGGCGGTACTTCGGTAAGCTTCTCCGCAAGTGGAAATAATGCCTTTTCAGGTAAGCTTTTCGGTTGCGCGGACGGTGAAAGCTCAAGAACTCTCAGCTATGATTTTTCCGAAAGCAGATTTACTGGTGAAGTTATTTGTATAACAGGTCACCGCCATCTTGATCTTGACCTTGTTTCACAGACACTTAACGATGAATATTATATGAGCGTTCTCTATGATGAGATTTATGAAAATCTCAGCGATAATGCTGTTCAGCTCATTCTCCTGAATCAGGATAACGCATCCGAGAACAACAGCGATGCCGAGCCGAATACGGAAAAGCCTGTTAAGGGTACTATTACCGAGCAGTGCTTTACGATATTCACCATTACTGATGATAATACTCTCGTTTTGACGAGAATAGGTGCTAATAGCGGTTGGAAACAGAAAATCTACAATCTTGGATAAAACAAAAAGTGGCTGAACCGAATTTCGGTTCAGCCACGCTTTTAATTTACAATTTTGAATAACCGAAGCTGTTTACAAGTGCTTCGATCTTTTTCCCTTCACGGCAGAGAGGACATTCGTGGGAGGGATAGGAAGCATAATTTCCAAGGTCTCCCGTATCAAATACAGATTTAACCTCATAGCCGGCACATTCCTTGACTGTTGCAAATATGGAACAAACTCCCGCAACATTTCCGCTATAATATTTAATAGCTTCAATTGCCGCCTGCGCGGTGAAACCTGTTGTGACCGATGCCGCAAGGATAAGTACATTCTTTCCCTTGATCATCTGAAGCATATTGTCTCTGAATATTATCTGGCTTCCCGAGGTATGCTCCGGAGTTACGACATATATCGTCTGGTGGGCATTCATATTGATGAAATTACCTCTTGTGAGCTGCTCTGCAAGGCAAGTGCCGATAACCTCCGTGCCGTCGAGGCAGAGAATTGTATCAACTATCGTGTTGTTTGTATAAAAAGCAACAAGCTGTTCGGCAATTGCGGTCGCCTCGGAAAGACGGGCCTTGTGAGTAGTCACGTCGATATAATAATTTATATGGCTGTGGCTGGTTGCAAAATGTCCCTCGGTAACTCTGAGGAAAAGATTGTTGTATTTTGTTCTGATCTTATAAGACTTTTCGTTTGGCATATTAAATCCCCTTTTTTTTTATTATACCACAGCATTACTATATTTGTCAAGAGGAAATTTGTCGAAAGTGCCTATATTTTTTGCTTAAGTTACGAATAAATTGTGCATTATTCTTTTCTGAGGATAAGCTTACCCATTTTTTTACCGTTGAATACCGCATCTTCTGCCACGATATCACCGCTTAGAATAACATAATTCAGTCCCTCGGCTCTTGCGTGCGGATCTGAATAATCTGCACGGTCGATTATTTTCTCGGCATCAAAAATACAGATGTCCGCATCATATCCAATTTCTATTTTGCCCTTTGAGGGAAGATCATAAACATAAGCAGGAAGGGATGTCATCTTTCTTATCATTTCCGGCAGGCTCGTCACCTTCCTTTCTCTCACATATCTGCCAAGAACTCTCGGGAAGGTGCCTCTCAATCTCGGATGATAGAATGACGCTTCTTTTGCAAGACTCGAATCTGTGCCGATCATTGTACGGGGATATGACATAACGGTTTCAACATCTTCCTCACACATGGTAAAGTAGCAGCAGCTGCAACGATCGCCGCTTTCCATTATCAGATCGAAGATGGTTTCAAGCTGATCCTTGCCGTGCATCTCCGCTATTTGATTTAAGAACATACCACAGTATTCGGGATGATTTACACATCTTGAAACAAATACCCAACTGAGATCCGTTCCGTGAATGGCAAGCTCTCTTTCCTTCAGCTTGGCTCTTTCGGCAGGATCACTCAGAAGCTTGACTATGCCTTCGGCGCCGCCGGTGCGAAGCTCTTTTGGAATGAAGGTTGCGGAAGCGGAGGTATGTGAGGCGATATAAGGATAAACATCGCAGAAGATTTCAAGCCCTTCTGCATTCGCTTCCTCTATCATTTTGACGGTGGTCTTAACCTTACCCCAGTTTGGTTTTTTTGCGGATTTATGATGGGAGATAACTCCTCTCGCACCGCTTTTTCTTATTATCTCAATAAATTCGGCAACTGCCTCTACTACGTTTGCATTCTCATTTCTGATATGAGCCACAACGTTTCCGCCATACTCCGCCGCAACCTTTGCCAGCTCGATCAGCTCCTCGGTTTCCGCATAACAGCTTGGGGTATATATCAGACCGAATGAAAGTCCCTTTGCGCCGTTTTCGAGACCGTTTCTCAGGTGCCGCTTCATTTTTTCAAGCTCTTCATCTGTAGGCTTTCTGTTTTCAAGTCCCATAACAGCACGGCGCAAAGCATTGTGTCCCACAAAGAGGGTAAGATTTGCGCCCTGTGGAACATTTTTTGCCACGGAAATGAAGCTTCCCATTGTTTTATAGATTTCCGTATTAAGACCGTAGCCGGCAATGTCATGTGCCTTATCGGGGGTTATATCGCGGCTTATGGGAGCATCACTTGAACCGCACTGACCGCAGATGGCGGTGGTTATTCCTTGTTCTATCTTTTCTGTCTGCTCGGGATGGGTAAGGATTCCATTATCAGAATGGCTGTGCGAGTCGATAAAACCCGGTGTAACAGTAAGTCCGGCGGCGTCTATGGTGTTCTTTGCAGACTCCGAAATGCTACCGATAGCGGCGATCTTACCGTCCTTTATTCCAATATCGGAGATGTAGCCGTCTTTACCCGTGCCGTCAATGATATTTCCGTTTTTAATTATAAGATCGTACATTTTTTACTCCTTAAAACATTTTGATTACTGCTTGAATTATAAGAATTGCGACTACCGCCAAAAGGAATTTTTTTATGAGCTTTTTTCCGTTTTTTGCGGCAAGAGAAGCTCCTATATAGCTTCCCGCTATGTTGGCAACGGTTGCAGGTATCGCAATTTTGTATTGCACCTGTCCCATTGCCATGTAATTTACCACTGAAACAAGATTTGATACAACAACGATCAGCTTTCCGTTTCCGCTTGCGGTTCGCATATCGTAGCCTAAAATAATGCAGAATAGCATAAGGGCAATAGTGCCGCCTCCGGGACCGAAAAATCCGTCGTAAAGACCGAGTATAAGACCGATAACAAGGCATATAAATACGGTTTTGCGATTTGACTTGACTCTTGTTATCTCGCCCTCTTTAACTCTGTTCACAAGAAGAGTTAAGGTAATTATAAAGCCCATTGCTACGATAATTATAACATTTTTTACGGAATCGTCAAGAGACATCATGATTTTTGTTGAAATTTCCGAGCCGAGCATTGCGCATGGTGCGCAGATAAGTGCAATCTTAAAATCCACATAACCGCTCTTGGCGTATCGGAAAAGAGAAGCACTTGTTCCGATGCAGCTCTGCAATTTGTTGCAGCCGTAAGCAAAATTCAGCGGCATCCCCGTCATTATGTATGAAGGGAGCGCAATTATTCCTCCTCCGCCCGAAATCCCGTCAATTATTCCCGCCATGAGCAAAAGCGGACAGATGAAGATAAGATCTGATAATGTTTCCATGTTTCTCCTTTAACAAACAGTAATTTAGCGGTGCGTTGATAAAACGCAAATCTGTAGGG
>CAYPKQ010000200.1:0-4459 GCA_964411355.1 uncultured Lachnospiraceae bacterium | reverse complement strand
ATTGGTTTTTTTTATTTCTTTGGGTGTTTTGCCGGTCAATTTAGAAATATTCTTCAGAAATGGTTTGAAGAAGAAAATCCGCACCATTTGCTGACCTCTTCAATTGAAAGAGCAGTGTACGAGAGCAAGGATATTGAATTCTCGATCATTAAATTATGCTTAAAAGCGATTGGAGTAACACCGGTCGCTTTCTTAAAAGCCTTGAAAACAAAAAATGCCCGTGCTTTTTCAACATGGGCATTTTTGATTTGCTCATTGGTCAGAATCGAAAATAGTTGCCTTAAGGAATTTTTGCAACGTGAGTATATAATATTAATAAATATTTAATACTATGTAAAAAGATTTAAATGTTTGCGAATTGCTTGACAAAATATTCAAAATGTGATAAAATTTGAGTATAGTGGGGAAGAATGGTTTGTCGAACCGCTATTTGTAGAAAAACTAATAAAAAGTAATATAAACGGAGGTAAAAAACATGGACGGAAATGTAAATTCCGGAAGCCTTACGAAGAAGGATGTCAGAGCTACCACAGCCGAAAAGCTGAAGGGAATGCTCAGAGATATCGACGCTTCTTCTGCGACAGGTGCAAAGAACGGTTTTTGCGCTCGCTCCCGCATCGAAAGTCTTTTTGATGCAGGTACTTTCTCTGAGATGGGTGCATACGTTCGTCGCAAAAACTACGAAAATGAATTTGAGGGCGTTATCTGCGGATACGGAGCAGTAAACGGCAAGCTTGCCTTTGCTTTCTCTCAGGACTCTTCAAGAATGAAGGGTGCTTTTGATGAGATGCACGCAAGAAAGATAGCTTCGCTTTATGCCGCTGCTGTCAAGAACGGCGCACCTGTTATCGGTATCTTCGATAGCTGCGGAGCGATCGTTTATGACGGTGTTTCAGCTCTTGCCGGCTACGGACTTCTCATGAAGTGCGTTTCGGATGCTTCGGGAGTTATTCCCCAGATCGCTGTTATCCCCGGCGTTTGCGCAGGAAGCGCAGCAACTGTGGCGGCAATGTTCGATGTTGTCGTTACAGTTAAGGATAAGACAAGCCTTTATGTAAATTCTCCTTTCCTTCTCGGTGATAAGACTGCCACCGCAGAATATGCGGCAGAGAACGGTATGTCCGCATTCACAGCCGCAGAGGAAGCAGAGGCATATGGCTTTGTTCGCACTCTTGTTGATATTCTTCCTTCCAACAATGCAGAAGGCGTTGTTGAGATCGCTTCAAATGACGATCTTAACCGTAAGGTTGATGTTAAGAGCATCGTTTCGGCAGAGGGATACGATATGAAGGATGTTCTCGGACTTGTTGGCGATGGCTGTAAGTTCACAGAGCTTTATGCTGACTATGCTCCCGAGATAATTGTTGGTTTTACTTCCTTTGGCGGCATAGTTTGCGGCGTTGTTGCAAACCAGCCAAAGGTTGAAAGCGGCGCACTTACCGCAAAGGCGGCAAGAAAGGCTGCTAAATTCGTTTCTATGTGCGATTCCTTCGGTATGCCCGTTGTAACTCTCGTTGATACTATGGGTCTTGATACTACAGAGGCGAGCGTAAATGCTCCTTATGCAAGCGAGCTTGCAAAGCTTGCAGTGGCTTATACCTCCTCCGAAAACGCAAAGGTTACAGTTGTTCTCGGAAAGGCGTATGGTGCGGCATATACACTTATGGGCTCAAAGAGCATCGGTGCAGATGTTGCACTCGCTCTCGACAGCGCAGCAATCAGTGTTCTTCCTCCGGAAAGCGCAGTTGCTTTCCTCTGGAACGATAAGGTTGGCGGAAATGATCCCAAGGCTGCAAGAGAAGAGCTTGAAGCACAGTGGAAGGAAATGTGCGCTTCTCCCGTTGATGCGGCAGAAAAGGGCGAGATCGATGATATCATTGATAGCGGAGAGCTTCGTCAGAGAATTTGCGCATCGGTATCAATGCTCGCATCAAAATCGGAAATATACCCTGACAGACGTCATGTTGTATTTCCTCTGTAATTTAGGAGGGATGATATGAGAAATCTCTTGCTTTCTGCAGGCGAATTTTTGACAAGAGTTGTTGACGGCGTTGTTGAATCCGAGCAGATCACAACAAGTATGGAGCTTTCCGACAGAATCGGTTATGCACTGCAAAGAACTCTTATAGGTCTTATCATTGTTTTCGGCGTTCTTGCCGTAATCTGGCTTGTTCTCTCTCTCTTTAAGGTTGTCTTTTACAAAGATCCCAATAAGAAAACAGCAGAGAAAAAAGCAGAGCCAAAGCCCGCAGCGGCATCTGCTCCTGCACCTGTCAAGGTACAGTCACAGGATGACGGCGCAGTTATTGCAGCGATAGTTGCGGCAATTTCGGCTATGAGAAACGAACAGGGAATCACAGACGGTTTCCGAGTTGTATCTTTCAAGCGAGGCACAAACAAGCCTTGGAATATTAAATAATTAAAGGGGTATAGAAAAATGAAAAAATACAATGTAACAGTAAATGGCGTTCTTTATGAGGTTGAGGTTGAAGAGGTCGGCGGTGCATATTCCGCACCCGTGGCAGCAGCTCCCGCAGCTCCCGTGGCAGCTCCTGCACCCGTAGCAGCTCCTGCCGCTCCTGCCGCTGCACCTGCAGCACCCAAGGCAGCTCCCGCAGCAGCCGGCGCAAATGCAATAAAGGCTCCTATGCAGGGTAATATCATGAAGGTAAATGTACAGCCCGGAAGCGCAGTTAAGAAGGGCGATGTTCTTCTTGTTCTGGAAGCTATGAAGATGGAAAACGATATCAAGGCTCCCGAGGACGGAACAGTTGCTTCTGTAAACGTTAAGTCCGGCGATACCGTTGCTACCGACGACGTTCTTCTTACAATGAACTGATTATCACCGAAAAATCTTCAGAAAGGGTGATAATCAAATGAATGAAATAATTTCCAGCATCGTCGATTTTATGGGCTCGACGGGCATTGCGAAGCTGATAGCACAGCCGAACTTCTGGCAAACACTCGTTATGTTCGCCATTTCCTTCGTTCTTTGCTATCTTGCTATCGTAAAGGGTTTTGAGCCTCTGCTTCTTCTCCCCATTGCAATCGGTATGCTTCTCACGAATCTTCCCGGCGCGGAAATGTTCCATGATGCAATATTTATAAACGAAACAGGATATATCGACACCGAATTTCTTCTGAAAAAGGGTGGACTTCTCGATTATCTGTATCTTGGAGTTAAGCTTGGTATCTATCCGTCCCTTATTTTTATGGGAATCGGTGCGATGACAGACTTTACTCCCCTTATTGCGAACCCCAAGAGCCTTATTATCGGTGCGGGCGCACAGCTTGGCGTTTTCGTGGCTTTCGCAGGTGCGATAATCTCCGGTCAGTTTGACCAGCTTGCCGCTGCCGCTATCGGTATTATCGGCGGTGCAGACGGCCCTACCGCTATTCTCGTAACAAAGACCCTTGCTCCTCACCTTCTCGGTGCTATCGCCATTGCGGCATATAGCTATATGGCTCTTATCCCGCTCATTCAGCCTCCCTTTATGAGAATGCTGACTACCGAAAAGGAAAGAAAGATCAAGATGACAACTCTTCGTACGGTTTCAAAGACGGAAAAGATCATTTTCCCAATTGCAGTTACAGCGGTTGTATGTCTCCTCGTTCCCGATGCGGCTCCGCTTGTAGGATGCCTCATGTTTGGTAACCTTCTCAATGTCTGCGGAGTTACCGAACGTCTCTCAAAGACGGCACAGAACGAGCTTATGAATATTGTTACGATATTCCTCGGTGTAACCGTTGGTGCCACAGCAAAGGCTGAAAACTTCCTAAGTTCCCAGACCATTCTTATTATCATTCTTGGTCTCTGTGCTTTTGCGGTTTCCACCATCGGCGGTCTTCTTACTGCAAAGGTCATGTGCTTCCTCACAAAGGGACAGATCAACCCCCTTATCGGTTCTGCCGGTGTTTCTGCTGTTCCTATGGCTGCGCGTGTGGCTAACCTTGAGGGACAAAAGGCAGACCCCAGCAACTTCCTTCTCATGCACGCTATGGGACCGAATGTTGCGGGCGTTATCGGCTCTGCCGTTGCGGCGGGCGTATTCCTTACATGGTACACAGGCATGGGCTTATAATTTAAGGTAACATAAAAATATATAGGAGTTAAAAATGGGAAAAGTAAAAATTACAGAAACTGTCCTTCGTGACTCTCATCAGTCGCTCATCGCAACAAGAATGACGACAGAGGAGATGCTCCCGATTCTCGGACAGCTTGATAAAATCGGCTATCATTCACTTGAAGCATGGGGCGGTGCAACCTTTGATGCTTGCCTTCGTTTCCTCAATGAGGATCCTTGGCAGAGACTTCGCACCATTCGTGATAATGTAAAGAATACAAAGCTTCAGATGCTCTTCCGTGGACAGAATATTCTTGGCTACCGTCACTATTCCGATGATGTTGTTGAATATTTTGTTCAGAAGTCTATTGCAAACGGTATTGATATCATCAGAA
>CAYPKQ010000199.1:0-4488 GCA_964411355.1 uncultured Lachnospiraceae bacterium | reverse complement strand
GGGAGCAAGTCCGCAAGCACCGATGCAACGAGTAGCCTCAATGGAGAACTTTCCGTCAGCGGACGTTTCTCCCGATGCCATACCAAGCTCCTGGCAGATCTCATCAAGGATATCGCCCGAGCCCTTAACATAACAAGCAGTTCCAAGGCAAACAGCGATAGCTACTTCACCATCGGGATTGAGCTTGAACTGTGCATAGAAAGATACGATGCCATAGATTTCCTCAAGAGAAACACCTGTCTTTTCTGCGATTATCTTCTGAACCTCAATGGGAAGATAGCCGTAGATGCCCTGTGCCTCCTGAAGGATCGGCATCATTGCACCCTGAGTACCGTTATACTTCTCGATAACAGCGAGCAGCTTTTCTTCCTGCTCTGCGGTGCCGTGAAATTCGACCGTGGTCAATTTCTTTTTCATTGTTGATACCTCCGTTTGTTAAAAAAATAACAAGTTGTTTTAAACTGTACGGTGCGCCGAAACGCACCGAAACACAGTGATGTCTACATTATACTACATAATCTTTAAAAAGTCTATGTATTTTGCGAAAATAACAAAAAGTTTACAATTTGAATCCTATTTTTTAACACGGCACACCTAATCTTTTCAAAGATATCCGACTTTTAGCATTTTCTTTTAGATACACAGCTAAAACTCACTAAGTTATACGTATATTTCTTCAAACCGTAATTTATCGAGCTGTAAGCGTGTAAATTTCATTTGAATGAGGGTTTGCAGAGAAGGCTCATACACCCTCATTATAATAACATTCACACTCCAGCTGTTGACAAATTACTCTCTAACATCTGCTTTTCTAAAAACAAAAAAAAAGACCCGAATCAAAAGCTAAAAAGCTTTTGATTCGGGTCTTTATCATTCAAGAATATAAACTCTCATATTTCTTTTTCCAAACTGAAGAAGCTCCGCTCTCGTTCCCTCCATGCAGATGTCAACACGATTGCCCTTGAAGTTTCCGCAGTCCTCTGCAGAACGGTAGCCTATCTCACCCCAATTACCGGTAATAAACATTTTTGTTCCGTATGAGATGACCTCGGGGTCAACGGCAACAATTTCTTCATTTGCAACGTGTCCCGTTGCAGTCACTCCGCCTGTGTGATATGCGGTTGCAACAACATCTATGTAATATGAATAGTTATAAACCGTTCCGTCATTAGATTTTACTGTGCCGCCAACACCTTTGTAATAAACTGCGTCAACGGGCTCGATTACAATTTTCTCGGAAACGATCTCGCTGGAAACCACTGCACCGTCAAGAGTCGTCACCTTTTTCGTAACAGCTTTAATTCCGTTTTTTCCCGCTTCTGCAAGAGAAGTCGTTCCCTTCTTGACGGTTTGAGAATCCTTATATACAGTACCGTAAGGAAGCTCCACTTCTTCCGTATAAGTTTCTGTAGAAACAACGCTTACCGAAAGAGTCATGCCATCGACTATCATCTCTTCCTCGGAATGACTCAAAACATTGTTCTCACCGATCTCAACATCAAGATTTTGGAGAAACTCACCAACGGTCATTACGGGAGAATTGCACTTTACATATTCCTTGCCGCCGTACATTACGGTAACGACAGCGCGCTCGTCCGTTTCGATCACTTCGGGCTCTGCAGATACAGATTTTGCGAAGCTCTCCTCGGGTACAGGCACTTCGACGATCTCCGCCGCTGCAACACACATTATAGAAAAAACAAGAAGAATAGCGGTTATAGCAACGGGAATTACTCTACGCTGAATAGTCTCTTTGTTTTCCGACGCCGATGACTGACGAATCGTCATGATCTTACGCATAAATACCGGACAGCTCCTTTCAAACTGATTTTTACGAGCTCTTTTCAGAAGCCCGCAAAATTATAACACAAGAAATTCAGTTTGTAAACCCTTTTTTTAAAATTTTGTTTATTTTTACCAAAAAAAGAGGATCTTTTTTCGAAAAAAACGATCCTCAATGAACATATTGTATAAAATTTGACAGAAATTGGCATTTAAAAGTGCATCAGGTTATCTTTTTGATATCCTCATCTCTTCCCATTACCATCAAATGCTCCCCATCCTTAATAACATAATCGGGAGAAACCGTGGCTCTGAAGATTCCATCGGATTTTTTGTATCCCAAAACATTGAGATTATATTTTACTCTGAAATTTATGCTCTTTATGCTCTTTCCTATCCATTCCTTCTCGGGAGTTATCTCATAAATAGCATATTCATCTGTCAGCTTGATATAATCAAATATCTGATCCGAGCTTTCGCTGACGGCAAGACGTCTGGTAACATCCCGCTCCGGATAAATTATAAAATCCGCACCGACCTTGCGAAGAAATTTGTCCTGAATATCATCTGTAGCAGAAGAATATATCCTCTTTGCGCCAAGCTCATTCAAACGGCTCGTAACCTCAAGGCTTGAGCGCAGATCACCTCCGACGCATACAAAGCACGCATCAAAATCCGAAACACTGAGGCTTTCAAGAACACCGGGAATCGTACAATCTGCAACCTTTGCGCTTGTTGCATACTTCAGCATTTCCTCAACCGCCTCGGGGTTTTTATCAAGAATAAGAGTCTCACATTTTCTGTCAAGAAGCTCCATACAAAGATGCCTGCCGACAGTTCCAAGTCCAATAATTAAAAACTGCTTCATTTCTTTTCTCCTTTATCCTATAATTATATCTTCGGTGGGAGCACTTATACTTGGCGGTGCTTTTTTCTGCATCATTGCAGCCGCAAAAGATATGCTTCCGACCCTTCCGAGATACATAAGAATTATTATTACATATTTTGAACCCATGCAAAGCTCTCTCGTGATACCGGTCGTCATTCCAACAGTTCCCATAGCGGAAAAAGTCTCAAAGAGCACATCTGACATACCGAGAGAGGGCTGAAGTGACATTATTACAACACCGCCAAGCAAGGAAAGAAATAGATTTGTAAAAGCAACCGTTATTGCTTTCTTTACAGCCGAGTCGCTTATTCTTCTTCCAAAAGCAGAAGGATATGTATGCCCTCTCATAGTTGAGCCGGCATGAAGAACTATGACAGCAAAGGTAGTAGTCTTTATACCGCCTGCTGTTGAGCCTGAGCTTCCGCCCACATAAAACAAAAATATATTAACCAGCTTTCCCGCTTCCGAAAAAGCGGCAGTATCCGTGACATTCATCCCCCCGGTTCTTGCGCTTACCGAAGCAAAAAATGACGCAAGTATATGCTCTCCGAGAGAAAGCTGTTTACCCGATGCATTTCTTTCAAATATGAACATAAGAATCGCTCCGCCAAGGATCAATATAGCGGTGGTGCAAAGAACAAGCTTTGTATGGAAACTGTATTTTTTGAAACGAATGCCGTTTTTCAAAATATCGTCCCAAACAAGAAAGCCTATGCCGCCTATCGTTATCAAAAGCATGATCGTCACCGTAACAATTATATCCGAGGAATAATGCATAAGCGATGAATAAGGCTCGATCACACCCAAAAGGTCAAAGCCCGCATTACAAAAAGAAGAAATCGAATGGAAAATACCAAACCAGATCGCCTTTCCCAAAGGGAAATCAAAAGCAAATCTGACCGAAAGTATCAGCGCACCGACCCCCTCGACTATAAGAGTACCGAGAATGATCTTTTTTGTCAGACGCAGAATGCCGCCGATATTTGATGAATTGATGCTCTCTATCATAAGCTCTCGGCTTCTTATTCCGATGCGTCTTTTCATCGCCATCATAAACAGAGTTGCAATCGTAACAAATCCAAGACCGCCTATCTGAATAAGAATAATTATAACCGCCTGTCCGAAAAAGGACCAATATGTTCCCGTATCCACCGGAATAAGACCCGTAACGCAGGAAGCAGAGGTAGCGGTAAAAAACGCATCGGTAAAGGATGCACTGTCACCGCCCAAGGAAGATATGGGAAGCATCAAAAGCAATGTTCCCACAGCTATCATTATTGCATATCCGAGTGCTATCACTTGAACATAAGAAAGTCTGCTTTTCATTTTAATCTCCAAAAAGAATATTGAAATAATCAAGAGAAATAACGCTCTTTGAATAGTTTATCTTGTTTCCGACTATTCCCTTTATGCGTTTGATATAAACATCATCAACCTCTGCGCCGTTTTTCGGCGTGAAGGTGCCCGTTCTTGCATCATAAGTTCCCTTGTCGGTAAGCCAGCTATAGTTTGTCCAAAGAACAAGAGGCTCTGCCTCCGAGAAAACATCTCTTCCAACAAGGAGTCTCGAATCATATTCAATACCGAAAAGGTTAAGAAGAGTAGGAAGAATGTCAAGACTGTAAACAGGCGTATCAACAACCACCTTCTCTTCTCTATCCTCAAGGCATCCGCTCCACATAATAAGTGCGGAATGGTCACGAAGGAAAATGTTGCCTGCAGGATCATAACCGTAAAGCTCACCGAGGTAATCCTTGTCATTTCCCCAGGATTCGCCCTTTTCAAGACCGTATGGATAATGGTCGGTGGAAATGACG
>CAYPKQ010000198.1:0-4489 GCA_964411355.1 uncultured Lachnospiraceae bacterium | reverse complement strand
CCCAGAAAAATATTTTTAAGCGGTTGACCCAGGCAGTATTAAGGGTTCTTGCTCCTCTTATGTAGTGAGGGAAAAAGGGAAAGAAATGAGATAAAGGAGAGAATGTACGATGGCACAGATTATTGATGGAAAGTTAATTTCCGCCCAGATTAAGGATGAAGTAAAGGAAGCGACTGCAAAGAGAAAGGCAGAGGGCAAAGAGGTGACTCTGGCAGTGATTCAGGTGGGCAACGACCCGGCTTCGTCTGTGTATGTTGGCAATAAGAAGAAGGCCTGTGAATATGTAGGTTTCCGTTCCCTGTCCTATGAATTGGCAGAGGAAACGACAGAAAAGGAATTACTGGATTTAATTGCAGAATTAAATGACAGGGCTGATGTGGATGGTATTTTAGTGCAGCTGCCGATTCCGAAGCATATGGACGAGGATAAGGTAATTGCGGCAATTTCCCCCGCATCTGCGTTGACGCGAAGCGACGCCTTGGTTCCGCTGACGGTGAATGAGCAAAGCTCGGAGAGCTCGGTCATACTTATGTAAACGACTCTATTTACCTTGACTTCATCCGAGGGCGTTTTGTCGTTTATTCCGTAATAATAGCTATATTCCGTGTTGACCTTTTCGGGAGCAACATAGAGAGTTGAAAGAAGAAGAGTAAATCCAAGCAAAAGGAGTGCCGCAAGCATTCCGAGAAAGATGAGGATATTTTTTATGATATATCCCGCTTCAAGAGGCTCTTTTTCCTTCTTTTGAGGGGGAGGCGTGGGAATCCTTTGTGCATTTTTCGGCATTTGCGGAGGCGGTTTGGGGATGCTTCGAGTCTGTGTCTGCACCGGTCTCGTACCATTGCTCGGCATTTGGGGGCACTGAGGAATATTTGCCCCGGGGCGCGGAGCATTCGGACGTTGTGCCGTGGGCGAAACAGGTCTTCTCACCTCTCCGAGGGGTCTTTGCGGTGTATCTGCCTGTCCGTCCGGCGGTATTTTTCTCTTTACAAATTCGTTGTTTTCATCAAAATTATTCATCTGTTCGGTTCGCCTTTGCGTTTCCTTTCATTATTTGGTTTCGATAACGAAGAAATAAGGTGATGTTGGTGAATTCAATATCCTTATCTGGGTGCAGCATATCCTTCTGCGGTCAAGGGTGGCAAGATATTCGGTTATCATCTTTCCTTCTGCGTCTCCCTCTGCGTGACCGGGATAAACCGCAACATTGAGAACCGCATCTTTATCAAGAAGGCTTATTGCAGCTTCGATTGCGGGCATGGTAGTCTCACGCATGGTGGTTATGCTTTTGTCCCCTCCGGGAAGATATCCCAGATTGAACATTCCCGCCTTTATAGGCTCTTTCACATATTCGGACACCTTATGGTGTGAGTCTTTTATGAGAGTATAATTCTCGGGACAGCCCGCTTCCTTTAGATTTTTTGCTGTCGAATCCAATGCCTGCTGCTGGATATCAAAGGAGTAGACCTTACCGCTCTCCCCTACTGTTTTTGAGAGAAACGCAGTGTCATAACCGTTTCCCATGGTGAAATCAACAGCCGTATCACCCTCGTGAAGGTGATCGAGGATGAATTTTTTGTGCATATCAAGAAGGTCAAGCATATTTTTACCTCTTTTCACAGTTTCTTGTTGTTAATCGTTATGTAAGTCGGAGCGAAGGAATTTAATTGCTCGCTCAACTGCGTCCTTTGAATCATACCAAGGTTCTTCATCATATCTGTAATCGTATTTTTTGCAGAACCAGCTAACGTCCTCACGAAGCTTATCGAAATATTTATATTGCGGTGCGGAGCAATGCTCTTCAAATTCCGCATATTTCTTTTTGCTGAGGCGTGCCGAAGCGTATTCCACCATTCTGCGGTAATGGGGCAGGCAGTAATAGGGCTGTTCCTTTACGAGAGAGGGGAAATCCTCCTGGCTCTCCCAAAGAAGAACTGCGGTTTCTATCATGTGAGCAAAATGATATTCGATTCTTTTGCAAACATAGCAGCTATCCTCAAGAGCCTTTATTCTTTTAACTGCTCTCTCTCCCTTTTTGCCTGCGATCTTGCCTGCAAGAGTATCCTTCATCTCCTCGCGAAGCTCGTCCAAGTGGCTTTCAAGGGTCAGTGCCATGCCAAGTCGGTTCTTGCGCACGAACATCATATCATAGTGCTTACGGCAAAAGCCTTCCTTATTTGTTTTTATTCTTGTGTCCGGTTCCATCATTGAAGCTCCGAGAATGAGGTCAAGCTCATTTTCCTCCAGCTTTCTGTGGATCGAGCAAAAGGGGCAGCCGCATTCGATCTTGCCTTTACATTCCCTGAATGCTTCGTTTACCGGTATTGCATATATCTGTTCCATATGGAATTTACTCCTTTTTGAAAAATCCTCTTGTAATATGCCTTGAAATAATATATAATGTAATTATAACACCACATCGGGGTGTAATGCAAGTACAAAATATGAATTTTTAAGGATTTTGGGTTAAAAACGTGATCTATCAGGCTGAAAATTGCTCGCCTTTTGTAATAAAAGAGGAAAAAATCGGTGAGCTTGATTACATAGAAATTGAAAATGTTCGAGGCTTTTCCGTTTCAAAGACCTTTGATTGCGGTCAGTGCTTCCGCTTTGAGAGGGTGGAGAATAGCCATCATGAGGTTGAATTTTCGGGCGTTGCCTTCGGAAGATTTCTGTCCTTTGGTCAGGATGAGAATATTTTGACGATCTATAATTGCACAAGGGATTTTTTTGAAGAAAAGCTATATGCATATCTGGGTCTTTGCGATGATTATGAGGCGATAAGGCGGGATATTCTGATAAAATGCCCCACCGAATATATGCGCTCGGTTGCTGAGTACGGTGAGGGGATAAGGATTTTGCGGCAGGAGAGCTGGGAAACACTTTGCTCCTTTATCATTTCGCAAAACAACAATATTCCGAGAATAAAAAAGATAATCCGCGCACTTTCCGAAAAATGCGGTGAGAGAATAGACATATGCGGAATGTGTGAGCACGGCGCAACCGAGCCGGAATATTCATTCCCAACTCCCGAGGCGGTGGTTTTGCTTGGAATCGACGGCTTGCGCGAGCTTAAGGTCGGCTTCAGAGCTTCTTATATTTTTGATGCCGCAACAAAGGTCTCATCGGGCGAGCTTGATCTCGAAAAGATAGCAGCGATGCCATTTGAGGCCTGTGTTGAGTCCCTTATGAAAATAAAGGGCGTTGGAATGAAGGTTGCCTCCTGCACGGCACTTTTCTGCATGGAAAAATTTGATGCTTTTCCTATCGATGTTTGGATACGCAGGGTTCTTGATGAAAAATTCCCCCAAAATTTTGACCCCAAAAGCCTTGGAGAATTTGCCGGAATCGCACAGCAATATATGTTTTACGGTGCACGTTTTGATTGACAAAAAGGGCTGTTTGTGATATAATTACACATAGAGAGCTTTATGACCTATGAGTTATCCTGAAGGATTTTCGTTTTTGAGGAGATAAAAAAATACGATTTGGATGAAAATATTCCTATCGTATCTATGGGTGGCAGTATGGGCGGTCAATCAGCGCTTGTTTATACTGTATATGCGAAACGCACTCCTGTTTCTTGTGTTGCCAATTGTCCCGTTTGTGATGTTGTATTTCATTTTACAGAGCGAGAGGATCTGCCAAGAACCTTATATAGTGCTTTGTTCAATGAACCGGGAACACTTGAGGATGCACTTAAAAGCATATCACCGTTACATCTGGTTGATAAAATGCCCAAGGTTAAATACCACATTTTTCATTGCAATCAGGATAGGGCGGTTAATATCGATGCACACTCAGAAAAGTTTGTTTCAGCACTTAAACAGAGAAATTACGATATAACATATGATATCGTTGACGGAAGAGGACACTGTGATTTGACTTTGGAAATGAAGAGAGCATTTGCAAATTACGTTATAGATAGCATCGAAAAATAACAGTATCTCAATCTTCACTAATTTAATAATGGTACATTATTCAAAGAATCGGAGGGCAAAATGGTCGAAATAAGTGATGTTTTTGAAGGCAGTCCGTCAGCTAAAACAGGCATATTGCCCCATGATGTGCTCATTTCCATTGATGGAAATGATATAAATGATGTTCTTGATTACAGATTTTATCTGACAAACGAGAAGATCAAGCTTCTCCTTTTGAGAGATGGCAAGGAATTTTCTGTTGTTATCGAAAAGGATGAATATGAAGATATCGGTCTTGATTTTGAAAGACCTCTTATGGATAAAAAACATTCCTGCGAAAATAAATGCGTTTTTTGCTTCATCGACCAGCTTCCGCGCGGAATGAGAAAAACTCTTTATTTTAAAGATGACGATTCAAGACTTTCGTTTTTGCACGGAAATTATATAACCCTCACAAATCTTCATGACAGCGATATTGAAAGAATAATTAAGATGCGTATTTCGCCCGTCAATATCTCAGTGCATACCACAAACCCTTCTCTTCGTATAAAAATGATGAATAATAAGAG
>CAYPKQ010000197.1:0-4505 GCA_964411355.1 uncultured Lachnospiraceae bacterium | reverse complement strand
GGCGAGCATCCCGACTGGGGCTTTAACTACAATGTAGACGAAAATCTGAATATTTACCTTTCAATGTGGCTTGAGGAGCTTGAAAGAGACGTAAATCATCCTTCCATTATCGGTTGGTGTCCCTTTAATGAAACATGGATAAGAAATTCAACATTTGCTCATGACAGAAACCTTGAGATGATCTATAGGGTAACAAAGGCATTTGACCCCACAAGACCTTGCATTGATACCAGCGGATATACCCATACGAGATTTACCGACATTTTCGATTTCCACGATTATTCACATAATTATGATCTTCTTATGAAGAGATATTGCTCCGAGCCCGACTTTAACAATAAGGAGCTGTTCGGAGCGGAATATGATATGTTCAAGAGTGGCAGTGCGGGGTACAGAGGACAGCCTTTGTTTGTCAGCGAGTGCGGCGGAATAGGACTTAAGGTTTCGGATAACGGATGGGGATATAACGCAGTTCAGAATGATGCCGAGTCTGTTGCGGAGCTTTACTGCAAGATAATGAAGGTGTTCCTCGATAGCCCGTATCTTTTCGGTTTCTGCTATACTCAGCTTTATGATATCGAGCAGGAGCAGAACGGAATCTATACCTATGACAGAAAGCCGAAAATGGATATTGCAAAGATAAGAGAATGCAATATGCAAAAGGCACGAATTGAGGACTGATAGCAAAAAAGCTCTTGGTTATCATCAAAAATAATTTCCCCAAGTATAATCTTATGAATAAAACTAACCCTCCCCCGATTTTATTCGCAAAATCGGGGGAGGAAATTTTGTATTTTTTATTGTTGACATAATCTGCCATGTGTTGTATAATAAAATTCAGATGCTCAGGCAATACGAAGGGAGAGGGGTATAAATGTGTAATAAAAGAAAGATTGCGGAAAAAGTGTTTATGATAATCATTCTGGTGCTTTTTGCGGCATTTCTTTTTCTTTGGCTTAAGACAGATGAAGCTGTGCTTCGATATGCAGTTGGGGCACTGCTGCTTGCGGTTGCAATAGTTTTCAAAATCGTTGATAAAAAGCTTGCCGAAACAGAAAAGGATAAGGAGAAAGAAGATCCCGTTGAAAAGAATGAAGGGTAATTGACTGATTTTATAAAAAACGGTTGACACTGTGCGAAAAAAATGGTAAAATTAATAAAATCTTTGTTTTCGGGAGCGAATCTTATGAAGAAAATGTACACAAAAGAACAGCTTATTATAATGGTAAAAAAGCTTTATGAAGATGATAGCAAAACAGCCTTTGGTGAGCAGGTGGGCGGCGGCAGAGAAATGCCGAAGAAGATGATCGACCGTTTCTATGAAAAAACGGGAAAATATCCGGCAGTTTGCGGTATCGACCTTGCTTGCTATGGCTTGCAGATACCCTTTATCGGTCAAAAAGGAAAAGAGCAGGCAATAGAGGAGCTTGCGGAATTTGCCCATGCTGGCGGAATAGTTACAGCCTCATCCCATTGGGCTAACCCTACGGGAAATGACGGCGGCGACCTTTGCCGCGGAAATCTGGGCAGAGAGGAAGCCTGGGAAGAGCTTCTTACCGAGGGCACAGAGCTTAACACCATCTGGAAGGCGGAGCTTCTTCAGGATGCAAGATTTTTGAAGGCTCTGGGAGATAAGGGTGTTCCCGTTCTTTGGAGACCTCTCCATGAGCAGAACGGCGGCTGGTTCTGGTTCTGCATAACTCAGAACGGCTATACCCTCCCCGGCAAATATATGGAGAGAGCTTGGAGATATGTTTACGATCTCTATGAAAACAAACTGGGACTTACAAATCTTATCTGGGTTTTTGCGCCCAACATCACAAATAATGTAAATTGCGATGCCATGTATTGCTATCCGGGCGACGATGTTGTTGATATCATCGGCTATGACTGGTACACAGGCGGAAATTATGAGGTGAACGGAGACGGAAAGACTCATGATATCCTCATGGCAACCGGCAAGCCTCTTGCAATTACCGAATTTGGCCCCACAGGAGAAAAGCTTGCCCCCGGTGACAGAGATCAGCATGATGAAGGCTTCTGGAACGGACGCGATATGCTTGCTCTTCTTGACAGACTTTTATCGGAAGGCAAAAAGACTGCATATGTCATGTCCTGGACTTGGCACTGGGCAATTCATTCATGGAAATATTGCGATGAGCTTATGGCAAATGAAAAGATCGTTGACAGAGATAAGCTTGCGGCGATGTTTGACGAGATGGTCGACTGAGCAAAAATTGACATATATTTGATAAAATACAATTAGAAAATTTTTTTCAGTTCCTATATAATTAAGGATAAAGTATTTATTTTGGAGGTCTTATGAAAAGAAATTTATTTGTTTTGAGCCTTCTGCTCTGCCTTGCGCTTCTTTTCTGTGCTTGCGGAAATGAAGGAGGCGGCAGCTCTGTTTCAAGCAACGGAGGAGCTTCGGATGAGGGTGTTATAATCGTTGACGATTTTACCGAAAAGATAGGTGATTACACTATCGTTCGCCCCGAAAAAGCAGGAGAAGATGTCAAATCCCTCCCCAGCACTCTTCATACAGCCATTTCAAAGGCAACAGGTGAAAGAATAAGCGTAAGTACAGACTGGGATAAGGTCAGAGGTCCCGAGATCATCATCGGAAATTCCAACAGAGAAGCTTGTGCTGAAATTGCGGCACTTCTCTCAACCGATTATGACTATGCTATTAAAATGGTTGGCGAAAACCTTGTTATTATGGGTCTTACAGAACACGCAACTGTTTCTGCAGTTGATTGCTTTATCGCTAACTTTATTGTTGACGGTCAGGTGAATTTCCCGGTTGAGGATGGATATGTCTATCTCTTCAAGCCAAATCTTGAATCATTCAAGATTGGTGGAGTTGACTATTCCGAGTTCAAATATCACTACATAGTAGCAGAGGGTTCCAACGGTCAGACTACCCTCGACGAGGTAAATGAGATAAATGACCGCATGGGCGGAGAGATCTTAGGCAAGAAGATCGAGGTCGTTAAGGATGATATCGCAGACGACCATATGATCTACTATGACCGCTCGGGTCTCGGCTATGAAAAAGGCTCTATCAAGGTCGAGAACGGCGATCTTTATCTCTATGGCTCATACCATTCCATTGATTATGTTGTTGATTATTTCTTTGATACCGTTATCGGAGAAAACAAGACAGTCGATCTCCCCGAGGGCTTCTCTGTTGAGCTTTCAACAGACGATCTTCCCACTCTCTATACAAAGGAAGATCTGATGGCGGTTCTTGAATATGTTTATAACACAGACGATCTTACAATCGTTGGCGACGAAATGTATAACTCTCGCAGAGTTCCTTCTGTGACACTCGACAATTTTATGGAAGCAACGGGAACTCATCCCGCAATTCTCGGTGTTGACATGGGTAGATGCGGCTTTAGGATGCCTACACTTCCCGATAGCCAGTGGATGATCATAAGCCAGCTTGTTTGCGAGCTTGTGGATTATGCCGCAGATGGCGGAATCATCACCATCGGATCTCATTTCACAAATCCGAAGCCCGGCTTTGTAGTCGTTGACGGCAGCGAGGACAGAGAGGATCTTGGAACCGAACAGATCTGGATTGACCTTGTTACAGAGGGAACCGAAACAAATGCAACCTTCAAGCGTGAACTTGACCTGAACGCAATAGTTTTCAAAGCTCTTGATGAAGCAAATGTTCCGATAATCTGGAGACCCTTCCATGAGTGCAACGGCGGCTGGTTCTGGTGGACTCCCGAGCTTGGAGAAACACAGTTCGATGCTAAATATTTTGTGGATATGTGGGTATACGTATATGAATATTTTGAAGATGAGTGGGGACTGACAAATCTTCTTTGGGAATACAGCCCCAGCACCTCAAATCATATGGATGTTATGTATCTCTATCCCGGTGACGAATACTGCGACATGGTTGGTATCGACTGGTACACAGGCGGTGATTTTGAAATAATAGATAACGATTTTTATTACCGTCTTATGGAAACAGGCAAAGTTACAAACCTTGCGGAAATGGGTATAGGAAACAGTCTCATGGCTGAGACTAAGGAAGAACAGGCTGAGCTTTATACCGGTCAAGCACTTATGAACAATGTTTATGAGATGTACAGAGAAGAAATGAAGGTCGGCTATTTCATGAACTATACGGGAAAAACAGGCTTCCTTTGGCTGCCCGGCGGCGATGAGGTCATGCAGAGCGAGCGAGTTCTGGAGCTTAAGGAAATGCCTGCTCTATTTGAGAAGGTAACCGGCTTTAAGTGCGAAAATTAAATATAATAAGGAGCTGGGTTGCCTCAGCTCCTTAATTTTATTATGTGTTCAACAGTAATTTGTCAGCTTTTTGCTCGATTTATTGTTTACTTTTAAAAAATTATCGTTTTTCGATAAAAATATATTGACAAATGAAAAAATCCGTGATATAATCAGAAAAAAAGGAGATATTTTACTTAATTGCAAAACGAGATACAACATTTGAAAAATAAAGTGCAACATTTGTAAGT
>CAYPKQ010000196.1:0-4524 GCA_964411355.1 uncultured Lachnospiraceae bacterium | reverse complement strand
AAAAAAAGCTTATTTTTCATACTAAACCTTCATATAAAATTTAATTTTTGCATAGGATTTTGTAGATCAAAAAAGTGAGGTGATAATATTGGCAAATGAAATGCCAATTGAAACAAATAACGCTATTCTTTCGTATAATACGCCGTTAACGCACTGCCTGATGCTTGAATACATAAACATTTTCGTAGACAGATACAAGTGCTTTCACGTATCATATCTCGGTAATTCACTTATGAATAAGAGCATACCAATGATAACATTGGGAAAGGGAAAAAAGAGCGTTCTATATATAGGAGCGCATCACGGAATGGAATGGATAACCACAGCACTTCTTTTGAAATTTGCCAATGAATACTGCGAGCTTTTTGAGGCAAACGGACACATCGGTCATACCTCCATAAGCTATCTGAATTCAACAAGAAGCATAATAATAGTACCCATGCTCAATCCAGACGGGGTAGATTATCAAATCGAAGGCGTTAAAAAAGATAACCCGCTTCTGGAAAGGCTCATCAAAATGAATGGTGGAAGCACAGATTTTTCTCGGTGGCAGGCAAACGGCAGAGGAGTTGACCTTAACCATAATTACGATGCCGGTTTTTATGATTATATGCGCCAAAAAGAAACGCAAGAAATTTCAAACGGCTCGCCGACAAAATGGTGCGGTATCTCGCCCGAATCAGAACCCGAAAGCGGTCTTTTGGCAAATTTATGCAGGTTCAATAATGAAATAGGATTATTCGTTTCTTTTCATTCACAAGGTGAGGAAATATATTACGGTGACAACTTCGCACCGCCAAAAGAAAATATCAGGATCGGAAAAATGCTCGAAGGAATGAGCAGCTATAAGCTCTCAGAAACCGGCGGAAGTGCAACCTGCGGGGGCTTTACAGATTGGATCGTAAAAGAGCTTCGTAAGCCCGCCTACACCATAGAATGCGGAAAAGGGCAAAATCCGCTCCCGTTATCAAGCCTTTTTGAAATTTACTTTAAATTGCGCAGAATGCTTTTTGAAGCACCAATGATCATCTGAGCTTTATAAGCAAATCAAAAATATAATACAGAACGATAAGGTGTGCCGGATAGAACAGGTAGAAAAGATACTGTTTTAACTTTCGCACACCTTTTGATTTTCCCGCCGAACCGCCTTTGCCATTATAGAAAACCAAAGGAACGAATGATAGTACAGCATATAGTTGCCGGCGATGCCACAATGTGGAGGTAGTACCTTGAGCGAAAGAAACGATCAAATATCTTGCGGCAAACAGAAGCAAAATAGGAAACAATAACATCTTTTTCGATATTTTGTTTGAATCTGAAATGTAAAACAAGAATATAAGCAGTATAGCAAAATATCCGTAATCAACAGAGAAGCTTCTTGCAAGATAGCATGCCGCAAAAAGCGGTAAAATGAATAAAAATCTTATCTCTTTTTTTGAGGATTTAATACACATATCCACAAAGATAAGCATAAACAGTGCAATGGCAAAGGTGAACATTACATTCACAGATCCACGATAGATCAACTTGCCGTGAAAACATAGGTTGTAGGGAATCTCTGATATTATGCCTGCAATAAACAATCTTGTCGCATAAAATACAGCATTTTTTGTATGCTTAAAGCCTTCAGCTATGAGAAAAGCGAAAATCGGGAAAGATATTCTGCCCACAAGCCTGAAAAGAAGCGCAACATCATAATCTCCGACGCCGCTCGTCATCATCATATATCCCGTGTGGTCAAGAAGCATCGTAAAACAGGCAATGAGCTTTAAAATGTTCGATGTCATTTTCTAAGGAAAGAAATTGAGCCGTTTTCTTTTACGTCTACTATCGCAAGGGAATGAAGCTCGATTCCGTTGTCTCTAATCATATCGCCGCCGCGCTGAAAGGCTTTTTCTATGCAGATTCCAACTCCGGCAACATCCGCTCCTGCCATTTTAACAAGACGCATAAGCCCCATAGCAGCCTCACCGTTGGCAAGAAAATCATCTATGATAAGCACATTATCGCCCTTATTTATGTATTTTTTGTCAATTCTGGCTGTATAGTCCTTATTCTTTGTATATGAATGAATGTCGGTAGCATAAACATCACCGCTGAGATTCAGCGATTCTGTTTTTTTAGCAAAAACTACCGGCACGTTTCCGAAAAACTGTGAAGCAATGCATGCAATCGCAATACCCGATGCTTCTATGGTAAGTATTTTGTTTATATTTTTGCCCGCAAAAAGATTGGCAAATTCTTTACCGATCTCTATCATCAGCTCGATGTCTATTTGATGGTTGAGAAAACTGTCCACCTTTAAAATGCCACCATCGCGAAGCTCTCCACATTCAAGTATCTTTTTCTCAAGTAATTCCATTATAAAACCTCCAAAATTGTCTGACTTTTTAAAATTATACCATAAAAAATTGTTTTCGTAAAGAGAAAATATTAAAATATCGAAAAAAGTGATTGATTATTTTGAAAAAATGTGTTATCATATATTAAATGGTCATAAAAACCGATTGGAGGATGAAAAATGTCCGATATTAAAAACGTTGTTTTCAGAAATGCCATTAGCGGCTATAATAAGAGCGATGTAAATGAGTATATTGCTCGCTCTTCCGCCGAGCTTATAGAAAGAGAAGCAGCAGCAAACGAAAGAGTAAAAAGAGCCAAAAGTGAAGTAAACGAGTATATAGCAAAAATAAGCATCACAGAGGAAGAACTAAAAAAAGCAAATACTGTTATAAAAGAGAAAGAAACAGAGATCCTTAAATTGACCGAAGAAAAGCAGTTACTTGAGGATAGCGTAGCTGTACAGTCAGAAAACGATGCAAATGATATCGCATCGAAAAATGATGAAACTGTGTCGAAGCTTGAATTTGACAGACAGGAAGTATTAATTGCAAGGCAATATGAAGAAATTGAAGCTCTTAAGGCTGAAATTGAGCGCCTTAAGGAGAATGGACCCGAGGTTGAAATTACAAAAGATAAATATGATGAGCTTGTAAAAAAAGCCTCTCTCTATGATAAGACAAGCAACAGTATAGGCGAGACCTTGATCTCAGCAAACAATACAGCAGAGGAGATCATTTCTGCAGCTCGCGAAGAAGCTCGTTTGCTTGAAGAAAAGGCGGAAAGAGAACTTGAAGAAAAACGGAAAAATATCGAAGAGACATCAAGAAGAGCAATTGAGAGTATTTTCTCGAAGCTCTCTCTTGCCGCTGCCGAAAGCCGCAGGGATGTTACCGCTGTCACTTCCTACACATACAGCGTTATCGAAAAGGCACTTGAAGATATCAGGATCAAATCGAGCAACTCCGAGGTCAAGATCAAGAGCTATGAAGAATCAATTTGGCGCGGCGTAAAAGAAGATCTTAACAGCATAAGCGCTGCATCAGCTTCAGGCGCTCAAAAGAAACCGATTGCAGATCAGATAAAACGTATCAGAAAATAATGAATAATGTAAAGAGAATGCACACAAGCAAGCTCAGAGAAGAGCTGCACACACTTCATGCCGGAGATTCTGTTCTGCTTTCCGGAACTATATATACAGCAAGAGATGCGGCACATAAAAGGATTTTCGAGCTCATGGATAAAGGTGAAGAATTGCCTTTTGAGTTTTGCGATTCGGTTATTTATTTTGCCGGACCTACTCCCGCCAAAAACGGAATGGCTGTCGGCTCCTGCGGACCTACAACATCCTCGAGAATGGACTCATTTTCCCCTCGGCTTATTGAAAACGGACTTGTGGCTATGATAGGCAAAGGGCAGAGAAGCGGGGGTGTTATAGACGCCATGAAAGCTCACGGTGCGGTCTATTTTTGCGCTATCGGTGGCGCAGGCGCACTTGCTTCAAGGTCGATAAAAAAATGCGATGTTATAGCTTTTGCCGAGCTTGGATGTGAATCGGTCAAAAAAATGGAAATTGAGGATTTTGCTTTGATCGTCGGAATAGATTCCGAAGGAAACAGCATATTTAAAGGATGAATATAGGAGAAAAAATCAAAAATTTGCGAACCTCGAAGCTCATGACGCAAAAAGAGCTTGCAGGTAATGTTATGACAAGGAATATGCTGAGCCAGATAGAAAACGGAACGGCTCTGCCATCGCTCCAAAGCTTGGTATATCTCGCAAACCGCCTTGGTGTTCAGCCCGGATACCTTCTTACTGAGGGCGGTGCCAATGAAATGTACTATAAAAAATACACAAATTATCCCAACATCATAAGATCGTTTAAAAGCGGCGAATGGGAAATTTGCAGAGATCTTTGCAAAGCGTGTCTGGCTGACGGATCGGATAATGAGATCACTTTTATGCTCGCAAGCTCCGCATACCGCATCGGATGCTCTTGTTTTTTTGAAGGAGAGCTTAAAAGAGCTGCAAAAATGTTCGAAGAAGCCATAGATTTTTCAGCTTCTACCGTGTTTGATACCGGTAGTATTGTTTCATGCATAAAAGCTCATACAACTATTATGTCAAAAATATCTCCAACCCTTGCAATCGACATGCCGTGTAACGAAAGTACCTTCTGCTGCC
>CAYPKQ010000195.1:0-4568 GCA_964411355.1 uncultured Lachnospiraceae bacterium | reverse complement strand
CACCTTGACAAGTATTTCTGAAAAAAGTGTCACCTATCATTGACAATTCAACACTCAAAATCTGCGTTTTTGTTAATTTCTTCTTGACAAATGTGTTGCTTTGTGATAAAATTCAAATATATTTTGTACGGAGGGTCATGATATGACGATAAATGAACGCTATGAATACGCCAAAAGCCGCTATGCGGAAATAGGCGTTGATACAGATAAGACACTTGCACTCCTTTCCGGCAAGGCACTTTCCATGCACTGCTGGCAGGGTGATGACGTAAAGGGCTTTGAGGGGGCAACTTCCCTTGACGGCGGTATTCAGACGACCGGAAATTACCCCGGTGCCGCAAGAAATCCCGAAGAGCTTATGGCAGATATCGACAAAGCTCTTTCTCTTATTCCCGGTAAGCACAGAATAAATCTCCATGCCTGCTATGCCATTTTTGAGGATGGCGAGAAGGTAGATAGAGACGCACTTGAACCAAAGCACTTCAAAAAATGGGTTGAATTTGCAAAGGAAAGAGGTCTTGGAATAGATTTCAATCCAACCTGCTTCTCCCATCCCATGGCAAAGGGGCTCACTCTTTCAAGCCCCGATGATAAGGTTCGTGAATTCTGGATACGCCATTGCATAGCTTGTCTGCGTATTTCCGAATATTTCGCACGGGAGCTTGAAACCCCGTGTCTTATGAACATTTGGATTCCCGACGGAATGAAGGATGTTCCGGCTGACCGTCTCGGTCCCCGTGCACGCTTTAAGGACTCTCTTGATAAGATCCTTGCTGCAGGCTATGACAGAAGTCTTGTTGATATTTCGCTTGAATCAAAGGTGTTTGGCATAGGTCTTGAGTCTTATACTGTCGGTTCTTCTGAATTTACTGTAAATTATGCCGCAAAGAACGGTATTCTCAGCCTTATGGATAATGGACATTATCATCCCACCGAGGTGGTTTCGGATAAGCTTTCTTCCATGCTCCTCTTTGGCGAAAAGGTTGCTCTTCACGTTACCCGCGGCGTTCGCTGGGACAGTGACCATGTTGTTCTTTTTGATGATGAAACAAAGGAGATCGCAAAAGAGATCGTCAGAAACGGTGCTCTTGACAGAGTTCTCGTTGGTCTTGATTATTTTGATGCGAGTATCAACCGCATTGCCGCTTGGGTAATCGGTATGCGCAATTTCCAGAAGGCTCTGCTTTATGCTCTGCTCACACCAAACGAAGCCTTAACTTCGCTTCAGAATAATGACGAGGGAACACGCCTCATGATGATGCAGGAGGAGCTTAAGTTATTCCCCTTTGCGGATGTTTGGGCAAAGTTCTGCGCCGATAACGGAGTTGATCCCACGGAAAAGTGGTTCGACGAGGTTGATAAATACGAGAAGGAAGTTCTCTCAAAGAGATCATAATAAAAGATATATAGCTGCCACCGGGTAGCTCGTGCAGATAGGCACTCGAAATGCTCATCGTTAGGTCTTTGAAGATGGCATACCGAGTGCCTTGCTTTTTGGAGGAAAAATGAATATTTTTAAAACTCTGACGAAAAAAGAATGGGTCTTGTGGTCGATTTCCGAGATCGTTGTGATAATATCGAATATTTTGACAGGGAAAATCGATCTTATAAATTTTTTTGCCACCGTGATTGGGGTAACTGCTCTGATATTTGTTGCAAAGGGTGATGTTTGGGGACAGGTGCTTTGCTTGGTCTTTTCAATTTTGTATGCGATAGCGGCGTGCAGATTTCATTATTGGGGAGAGATGATGACCTATCTCTGTATGTCTGCTCCGAGTGCGGCTGTTTCGATAATCTCATGGCTTAAAAATCCATATGAAAAAGGAAAAAATGTTGTTAGGATACATAAAATGAGGGCATGGGAGATTGCTTTGATGCTGATTCTTACCCTTGCCATGACGCTCGCTTTCTATTTTATTCTCGGATATTTTAAAACTCCGAATCTTATTGTCAGCACGGTATCCGTTACAACAAGCTTTCTTGCTTCTTATTTGCTTATTTTCAGAAATTCCTATTATGCACTTGCGTATGCCGCAAACGATATCGTTCTTATTATTCTTTGGGTGCTGGCGTCACTTGAGGATATTTCATATCTTCCCATGATATTCTGTTTTGCCATGTTCCTCATAAATGACCTTTACGGTTTTATAAGCTGGAAAAAGAGGGAAGCGGTGCACGGCGTTGATTGAATTATTAACATAATGTAAAATGTATCAAAAGCTCTTGACAAACAAATATCCTCGTGATATCATTATGATATCAAACATAGGAGGGTAAAACCATGAAAGAAATTTTATTGAAAAACAAAAAGAACGGAATGCTTGCACTCATTCTCACATCTTTGCTTTATCTTGTTTCGGTTGCGGGCGCGATATACGGAGGCATAATCCTTGATGCGGGCGGGCTGCCGGTGCTTTTCATCGTTTCGATGATATGGATATGCATCGGATGGCTGCCTTTTCTCGGACTGCGTGTTCTGAAGCCGCAAGAAGCACTGGTGCTTACGCTTTTCGGCAAATATATAGGAACGATCAAGGGGGATGGCTTTTATTATGTAAATCCCTTTTGCGTAAGCGTAAATCCAGCGGCAAAAACAGAGCTTAACCAAAGCGGAGATGTTAAAAAAGTTCCCGCTGCGGCATCGGGGGTTGGTGCAAACGGCGTTGAGAGTGTCAATAAAAAGCTCTCGCTTAAGATAATGACCCTAAATAATAATAAACAGAAGATAAATGACTGTCTCGGAAATCCGGTTGAGATAGGAATTGCGGTTACATGGAGAATAGTTGACACCGCAAAGGCTGTTTTTAATGTAGATAATTATAAGGAATTCCTTTCGCTTCAGTGTGATACTGCGCTTCGTAATATCGTGAGGATCTATCCTTATGACGTTGCTTCCGGTATTGATACCACAGGGGACGGCGTTGCGGATGACGGAAGCCTTCGCGGCTCAAGCGAGATCGTGGCATCAAGAATAAGAGATGAGATACAGACAAGAGTTGAAGAGGCAGGTATTGAGATAATCGAGGCGAGAATAACATATCTTGCATATGCAACCGAGATCGCAGCGGTTATGCTTCAGAGACAGCAGGCGTCTGCAATAATCGACGCCAGAAGAATGATAGTTGACGGTGCTGTCGGCATGGTGGAAATGGCTCTTGAAAGACTGAACGAAAAAAAGATGGTCGATCTTGACGAGGAAAGAAAAGCCGCAATGGTATCAAATCTTCTTGTTGTCCTCTGCGGCAGAGGCGATGCACAGCCGATAGTTAATACGGGAAGTCTTTATTGATATGAGTGATAACGGAAAGAAACAGATACCTCTGCGTTTATCTGAAAAGCTCTATAATGCCGTTGCGGCATGGGCGGAGGATGATTTTCGCTCGGTGAACGGGCAGATCGAATATCTCCTCACAGAATGTGTAAGACAGAGGAAGAAAAACGGAAAATATGTCTCTGAGGAGCTTGACAAACCTCTCGATATTGATATTGAATGATTATTGAGCTGATTCATAATTATGGATCAGCTCGATATACCTATTATTGGAGTAAATATGAAAAACAATTTATTATGTCTGATAATATTTCTTTTATGCGCTTCAGCTTTTGTTTTTTGCGTGAGTGCGAAAAATGAATGCGGAAAAAACAGTGACAATGTTTACTATGAGCTTGATCTTGACAGCGGACTTCTTGAAATCAAGGGAACGGGTGAAATGGCAGATTTTGACCGGGGAGCACCTTGGTCGGATTTTTCTGATAGAATAAAGTCGATAAAAATAAATGAGGGCGTAAGCAGTATCGGTGAGTCTGCATTTGATTTTTGCCGGAGTCTCGAAAGTATAATTATTCCGGACGGTGTGAAATCTATCGGCAGATATGCCTTTTTGAGTTGCAGCAACCTTTGTGATATAAAATTGCCCGATAGTATTGTGAGCATAGGTTATGGCGCCTTTGAGAATACGGGCTATTACAAAAACACAGAAAATTGGGATGATGATGCGCTTTATATCGGAAATCATCTGATAAAGGTCGAGGAGGATTATTTTGGAGATTACGAAATAAGAAACGGAACGATAACAATTGCTGATAATGCTTTTGCATATCCTAAGTATGAGAATATGCTTGATTATGAGTTGAGCGAAAATGAAAACAGAGGTGCTACAAATGGTTGTAGTGTAATAACCGGTGTAAGGATACCAAATACTGTTGTGAGCATAGGTAACAATGCCTTTGGAAATTGCATAAGCATTTCGGAAATACATATTCCAAATAGTGTGAAAACCATTGGAAATAACGCTTTTTTCGGCTGCCGGAGAATAAAAAGGTTGACATTATCCAAAAATCTTGAAAGTATTGGAAAAGAAGCCTTTGCGGGGTGCACAGAGCTTGAGGAGGTGGTTTTTAAGTCAAAAAACGTGATAATTTCTCCATTGGCTTTTGAAAATTGTGAGAGTCTTAAAACCGTAAGGGTTTTAAAAAACAGTACCGCCGATATTCATTTTAAAGCTAAGAATCTTAATAATATTTGTTTTGCGTATGAAGAAATATTAGTAGGAGATGTTAACGGTGAT
>CAYPKQ010000194.1:0-4571 GCA_964411355.1 uncultured Lachnospiraceae bacterium | reverse complement strand
GACTGCCCCGCCGGCATGAGGCGCTAAACAGTAAGTAACTTCTTCTCAGATAAACGACTAATGTGAATAAACCGTAGTGAGATTATCTCAAATCGTTTATAGCTCCTTCGACTTTGCGAATGACCTTTGGTCATTTTGCTTTGCTCAGGATGACGGATAGGGATGGTGGCAGTATCATGATGCAGTGAAAGACAAGCAATATAATTACAGTGTTGCAAAATAATTATATTGACTTATGCGAATTTTTGCAATATAATTATATCAAATGATATTTAGGAGTATTTGAGAATATGAAAAAGCACCCAAGCGTAAGTCCTCTTTATCCGCATATGCTCCACGGCGGTGATTATAACCCTGATCAGTGGTTTCATATGCCCGAAATAATCGAGGAGGATATGCGCCTTATGAAGCTGGCGCATTGCAATACTTTTTCCCTCGGCATCTTTTGCTGGCAGATGACGGAGCCGCAGGAAGGAGTTTACGATTTTACATATCTTGATACGATGATAGAAAAAATCGGTAAAAACGGCGGAAAGGTCATTTTAGCAACACCGAGCGGCGGAAAGCCTGCGTGGATGAGCGAAAAATATCCGGAAATTAGAAGAGTTAATTCCTTAGGGCAGCGTGAACTGCAGGGAAGAAGACATAATCATTGTCCCTCATCGCCCATATACCGCAATTTTGTTCGGAAAATGAACGAAAAGCTTGCGGAAAGATACAGCGATAACGATACAGTTATAGCTTGGCATATTTCTAATGAATACGGCGGCGAATGTCATTGTGAGCTTTGCCAGGAGAAATTCAGAGAGTGGCTGAAGGAAAAATACGGCACACTTGATGAACTGAATAAAGCCTATTGGTCAAAATTCTGGAGTCATACCTTTACGAGCTGGTCGCAACTCCATTCTCCCACACATCTTGGTGAGACTGAAATACACAGCCTTGTGCTTGACTGGAAACGCTTTGTAAGCGATATCACCATCGACTTTATGAAGCATGAGATAAAGGCTGTGAAAAAATATTCGGATAAGCCCGTGACCACCAATTTTATGCGCTATTTTGCAACGGAGGTATATAGCTTCGACGGAATAGACTATAACAAAATGGCAAAGGAGCTTGAATTCGTCTCATGGGATGCATATCCCCGTTGGCATTGCAAAAATGATCTTCATGAATATGCTTCGGTCAGCCTTTGTCATGATTATTTCCGTTCGCTTAAGGATAAGCCCTTTATTCTTATGGAATCTACTCCTTCACTTCCTAATTGGCATGATTTCAACAAGCTGAAAAGACCGGGGGTAAACCGTCTTTCGGGACTTCAGGCAATAGCGCACGGATCGGATTCGGTTATGTATTTTCAGTTCAGAAAAGGAAGAGGCGGAAGCGAAAAATTCCATGGAGCTGTGGTTGACCACTGCGGTCATGAAAATAACAGAGTTTTCAGAGAGGTCAGTGAGCTTGGATGCGAGCTTGAGAGGCTTGATTCGATAGTGGGAACCAAAACCGAGAGCGAGATAGCTATTCTTTTTGAAAATGAAAACAGACTTATTCTGAATATGGTTCAGGGCTTCCAAAAATTCCGCCCGAAGATCGAGGAGACTATTGAAAATCACTATAAGCAATTCTGGAAAAGAGGCATAAACACCGATATTATCCCTTATGATAGAGATTTTGAGAAATATAAGATCATAGTTGCACCGATGATGTATATGGTTGACGATGACCTGATTGAGAAAATCGAAAAATTCGTTTCGGGCGGCGGTATTTTCATAACAACTTATATGGCAGGTATGGCTGATAAAAACGATCTTTGCTATCTCGGAGGCTTCCCCGGCGGAAAGCTGAAGGATATTTTCGGACTTTGGAATGAGGAGATCGATACTCTTTATCCCGAGGATGAAAACTCTGTTCTTATGGGTGAAAAAACATATAAGGCAGTGGATTATTGCGAAATAGTGCATCCGAGCACTGCGGAGGTGCTCGGCGTTTACGAGAGTGATTTCTATGCGGGCAGCCCTGCGGTTTTAAAGAACAATTACGGAAAGGGAAGTGCCTATTATATCGCTTTCAGAGACACAGGCGAGCTTCTTGACGAGCTTTACGGCAAGATAGCAAATGAATCGGGAGTGAAAACATCCCTTTGCGGAAGTCTTGGCAAAGGTGTTACCGCTCATAGCAGGACTGATGGGGTGAATGATTATATTTTCATTTGCAACTATCTCGGTGAGCCGTCATATTTTGTGGCTGATACCGAATACAGCACCTTGAGCGGTGAAAGAATCATCGGAAGAAAAGAAATGAAGCCTTATGATGTGCTGATACTTAAGAAGAAAAAATAAAAAATAAAATAACCGCCGCAGACAGGCAAGATCTGCGGCGGTTATTCATATTTATTTTGAGAGAGAAAATTTGAATTTATCAAAGGAGGCGAAATGAAAACAAAGGTCAGGATCGGCGGCGGTATTATTATTTTCGCCGTTTTTCTTTTGCTTGGGGGATACAGATATATAGATATCGGGGTCGTTTTTCCTTGGCTGCTTGCGGCATTGACACATGAGATAGGACATTATTTTGCCGCGCGTCTTTGCGGGGTGAAAATAGAAAGGATGACCTTTGATGTTATAGGCGCAAGAATGTCACTTTCGGGAAAGCTTATTTCCTATGTTGATGAAGCAGTTATTGCATTTGCGGGTCCTGCAGTAAATTTTGCTCTGGCGGGGCTGTTTTTTTCATTGCTTCCCGATTTTGCTGAGTTTTCTCTTATGCTCGGCTCTCTCAATCTTTTTCCCGTTTCGGGCTTTGACGGATATAGGATACTGTTTTCCGTCATCGCTCTTTTGAAAGGCTATGTGGCAGCAGAAAAAGTGATGAGGGCACTTTCGTTTTGTGCCGTAATTTTTCTTTGGCTTATCTCTGTATATCTTCTGCTAAGGTTCGGCTCGGGCTTTTCGGCTTTTATACTTTCGTGCTCGCTTTTATCGGGACTTTTAATATAAAATCTTTTTCTGCGAAAAAACGAGTATATGAGAGAATAAACGAGTTTAAAGGAGAATTTCGGGTGGAAAACCCGAAAAAAAGGCGGAAAATCTCATTTAATCAGTTTTTTTTCAAAATAATTCGACTTTTTTTGAAAAATATATTGCAATTTCGGTAAAACTCTGTTACAATATAACATCATAATGGCGCAGTATCTTTTGCGCAGATATTTTCTTTTTATATTGGAGGATTTACTGAGTTGACTGAACCTAATGCAGGAAGAATCATCGAACTGAAAAATATTCACAAGTCATTTGACGGAGAGACCGTTCTTGACGGTATAAATCTTGATATTCACGATAAGGAATTTGTAACATTTCTCGGACCTTCGGGTTGTGGTAAAACTACAACGCTTCGCATAATTGCAGGCTTTGAAACTCCCGATACCGGAGAGGTATTTTTTGACGGTGCAAAAATTAACGACCTTCCTCCCTATAAAAGACAGGTTAATACCGTTTTTCAGAAATATGCACTTTTTCCGCATCTCAATGTTTATGAGAATGTGGCTTTTGGCTTGCGCCTTGGCAAAAAGCTGAAGGAGGCGGAGATCAGTCGTCGCGTTAAGGATATGCTGCGCATGGTCAATCTTTCGGGCTTTGAGAGAAGAAATGTTGAGTCCCTTTCGGGCGGTCAGCAGCAGAGAGTTGCCATTGCGCGTGCGCTTATAAATCATCCCCGTGTGCTTCTCCTTGACGAGCCTCTCGGCGCTCTTGACCTTAAGCTTCGCAAGGATATGCAGAACGAGCTTAAAAATATACAGATGCAGACCGGGATCACCTTTATCTATGTTACTCACGACCAGGAGGAAGCCCTCTCTATGTCCGATGTTATCGTGGTAATGAACGAGGGCGTTATTCAGCAGATAGGTACTCCTACAGACATATATAATGAGCCTGTGAATGCTTTTGTTGCCGATTTTATCGGTGAAAGTAATATTCTTGACGGTATTATGCTTGAGGATTATAAGGCTAAATTCTCAAACCAGACCTTTGATTGCCTTGACAGCGGATTTGCGAAGGGTGAGGCGGTGGATATCGTTGTACGTCCCGAGGATGTTGACGTTGTTCCGGTCGAGAAGGGAATGCTTTCGGGCGTTGTTACAAGCGTTACCTTTAAGGGCGTGCATTATGAAATAATCGTTGATATCGGTGGCTTTAAATGGATGATACAGACAACGGATTTTGTGGCGCAGGACGAGCATATCGGTCTTTATATTGAGCCTGATGCCATTCATGTTATGAAAAAATCCAAGTATTCGGATCAGTTTGGCGATTATTCGTCCTTTAGCGACGAGCTGGACGAGCTTTCTGTCAATACTGAGGAGGAGTAAGGAATGAAGCAAAGATCCTTTCTCCAGAAATGCCTTGCCGCACCTCATATGGTGTGGACTGTACTATTTATTATAGCACCGCTTCTTTTCGTTGCATACTATGCTTTTACCGATAGTGAGGGCGCATTTACCTTTGATAATATTTTAAAATCTCTTGAAGCGGATTATATGGTTATCTTCTTCCGTTCCATCAGCCTTGCTATAA
>CAYPKQ010000193.1:0-4576 GCA_964411355.1 uncultured Lachnospiraceae bacterium | reverse complement strand
GAGTGCAAGCAGAGAAATTACGACACAAAGAAAAACAAGAAGAATGATCCTGACAGACTTGAAATGAACAAGTTCTGCCGCTTCTGCCGTAAGCACACTCTTCACAAAGAATCCAAGTAAGAGGAAGGGAGAAATGAAAATGGCTGCAAAGAATTTTATAAGATTTGCCCTTGTGTCTCTCCTTACGCTCACACTTGTATTCCTTATGGTTCCCATGGCTTTTGCCGCCGAGTCCGAATCGGTTGCTGATACCGTCGCAGAGGCTGTAACAGATGATGTTACTGAAGCTGTTACTGACGAAGCAGAAAGCGCAGACAGCACTGCTGCGGATACCGAAGAGGCTGCTGATGTTGCCGCTCCCGAGGATAGTGCTGAAACAGAGGAGAAATCCGACGAGACAGACGCTGCTGCAGAGACGGGCGACACAGACACTACCGGAACCGCTGCTGAAGAAAAGCAGGGTCTTACCACCGGCGATATCGTAAGCATCGTAATCGTTGCCGTTATCGTTATCGGAGCTGCTGTTTATTGCATTAAGAATAAGGCAAAGGTTGCAGAATTCTTACGTAATGTAAGGAGCGAGTGCAAGAAGATCGTTTGGACTCCCTGGAAGACGGTCAGAAAGAATACTTTCGTTGTCGTAATCATCGTGATCGTATGTGCGATCGTGATAGGTGCGCTTGACTATATCTTCGCAAAGGGTATCGTTTCTCTCGGAGATCTTTTCTGAGGATAGTGTAAGATGAGTGATATCAATGAAATGAACGTTGGCCCGAGATGGTATGTGGCGCACACCTACGCAGGCTACGAAAACAAGGTTAAGGCTAACCTTGAAAAGATTATTGAAAACCGAGGAATGGGACATCTGATATATGATATCAAGATACCCGTTGAAACAATCGTTGAAAAAGACGGTGACACCGAAAAGATAACCGAAGTCAAGATCTTCCCAAGCTACGTGCTGGTTAAGATGACTATGACAGAGGAAAGCTGGCACGCTGTCAGAAATATTACGGGCGTAACGGGCTTTGTCGGTCCCGGATCAAGACCCACACCTCTTACAGAGGCAGAGGTCGAGGCTCTTAATATCGAAGAAAAGCGTACAGAAAAGCTTGCTTTCGCCGTTGGCAGCGAGGTTATCGTTGTAAGCGGTCTCTTTGAGGGCTATAACGGTGTTGTTCAGTCCATTTCCGAGGACAATAAGAAGGTGACGGTTCTTGTTAAGAGAGGCCGCCGCGATATGCCCGTTGAGCTTGACGCAAATATGGTCAAGGTAGTAAAATAAGGGCAAACCGATCAAAAAATCGCATGAGCTTCGGCTCAAATAAGTGGGAGGGAGAAAAATATTTGAGTTCTCCCGTAGAGTACCACATTTGGAGGTAAATTAATCATGGCAAAGAAAATACTTGGTTATATTAAGTTACAGCTTCCCGCAGGCAAGGCAACTCCTCAGCCTCCGGTAGGTCCCGCTCTTGGTCAGTACGGTGTTGCAATTCCCGTATTTACCAAGGAGTTCAATGAAAGAACAAAGAACGATATCGGTCTTATCATTCCTGTAGTTATCACAGTATATGCAGACCGTTCCTTCTCCTTTATCACAAAGACTCCTCCCGCACCCGTTCTTATCAAGAAGGCTTGCGGTATTGAGACTGCATCCGCAACTCCTAACAAGACAAAGGTTGCACAGCTCACAAAAGAGCAGGTAAAGAAGATCGCAGAGACAAAGATGCCCGACCTCAATGCAGCTTCTCTCGAGGCGGCAATGAGCATGGTTGCAGGTACAGCCCGCAGCATGGGTATCACTGTTGAGGAATAATAGAGGAGGTAGAGTAAAATGGCAAAAGTAGGAAAGAAATACGCTGAGAGCGCAAAGCTTATCGAAAGATCTAAGCTTTATGATCCGAGTGAGGCTGTTGCACTTGTATGCCAGACCTCTAAGGCTAAGTTCGATGAGACGATCGAGGTTCACGTTCGTCTCGGTGTTGACTCCCGTCATGCAGATCAGCAGGTTCGTGGAGCTATCGTTCTTCCCAACGGTACAGGTAAGACTGTAAGAACCCTTGTTTTCACAAAGGGTGATGATAAGGTAAACGCTGCAAAGGAAGCAGGAGCTGACTATGTTGGCGCAGAGGATCTTGTTGAAAAGATCACAAAGGAAAACTGGTTCGAGTTCGATGTTGTTATTGCAAGCCCTGATATGATGGGTCTTGTAGGTCGTCTCGGTAAGGTTCTCGGTCCTAAGGGACTTATGCCTAACCCCAAGGCAGGTACAGTAACACCCGATGTTGCTCGCGCTGTTAACGAGGCTAAGGCAGGTAAGATCGAGTACCGTCTCGATAAGACAAACATCATCCATTGCCCCATCGGTAAGGCATCCTTCGGTGCAGAGAAGATCCAGGAGAACTTCGACACACTTCTCGGTGCTATTATCAAGGCTAAGCCCGCTGCTGCAAAGGGTCAGTACATTAAGAGCTGCGTTCTCGCATCTACAATGGGTCCCGGCGTTAAGGTTAACCAGGCTAAGCTCGGCTAATTTAATGTTTTTTCAAAGGCTGTTGCAATGCAACAGCCTTTTTTGTGTTAAAATTCGTTATGTTAACAATGCGTTCATAATTATATGTTATCATTAATTGTTAAAAATCTTTGCGTTTGGAGAAATAAAAATGAAAAAATCCGCAAAAAACATGATATATTATTTTCTTGGAGCATTGGCACTCTCTGCTGCCGGGATAGCGCTTCGCACTTATTCGCTTTTTAATTGTTTCGATAAGGAGATCGGCTATTATGCTGAGGCTGCTGTCCTACCTGATGCTTTCCACATCCTTTGTGTTGCTTTGTGCTTTTTGGCTCTCATATTTGTATTCATTCTTCCTGCAAACAAAAAATATGAATATGAATCTTGCAATTCCGCCCGCCTTGCGGGAAGGGTTGGGGCGATATTTGCCCTTGCGGGAACAGCAACCTATGCACTCTATTCTCTCATTTCGCTTTCAGATGACGTTCCCGTAGCATTCGGACCTATGGCAAAGTCAACTGTTGTAAATGCTGTTTCCGTTTTTGCTTTGATCTTTGGCGTCCTTGCGGCAATTTATTTTTTGCTTGTTTTTTCGAAAAAGACCGAGAAAGGCACTAATCATGCTCTTTTTGGATATGGCGTTATTCTTTTTGTTCTGATGATACTTGCAAAAAGCTACTTTGATTTTTATACTACCATGAATAGCCCCAATAAGCTTCTTTCGCAGACGACTCTGATGTTCTGCATGGTATATATGCTTTGCGAGCTTCGTTTTTCGCTGGGGATCGCAGTCCCGAGACTGTATAGCGGAGTTTCTCTTGCCACAATTTATTTCACGCTCGTTTGCTCTGTTCCGGGAATCGTTGCTTTTTGTAGCGGAATATTAAACAAGGTGGAATATCTGCTTTGCGATTTTGTTCTTTTGACTTATGCTATATATATTTGCGCAAGATTTGCGGAGTTTGCTCTTGCTCAAAGGAAAAAGGAGGAGGAGGGGTGATATGGTAATGGAAAGAGATTCGGGAAAGCTTGTAAGAAGAGTGACTTTCCTTGGGCTTATGACGGCTCTTACTCTGATCCTTCATGCGATGGGTGCTTTTATTAAGCTTGGTGTGTTTTCGATTTCTCCGGTTCTTGTTCCCATAGCACTCGGTGCAATAGTGTGCGGTCCTATAGGCGGTGCTTGGCTTGGGGGCGTTAGTGCGATTTACATACTTCTCACAGGACAGGCGGCACTTTTCCTTGGTATAAACGCAGTGGGAACTGTTATAACCGTTCTTCTTAAGGGGATTCTTTGCGGCGCAGTGTCCGGATGGCTCTATAAAGCTATCGAAAAGAAAAACGAGCTGCTTGCGGTGACTGTTGCTTCTGTGGCTTGCCCGATAGTGAATACGGGTATATTCTTTATCGGTTGTCTCGTTTTCTTTCTTCCTGCACTTTCTGCTGAGGCGGGAGACACAAATGTTCTCCTTTATATAATGACGGCTTATATCGGCGGAAACTTCTTCTTCGAGCTTGTGGTAAACCTTGTTTTCTGCCCCATAATCGGCAGACTTGTGAAGCTGATTCCGTATAAAAAGGGTAGGTTTTTCTGAATGATCGGCAGAGAAGAAGCGAAGCCCTATGTTATGGGCGGCGGAACTTAGACCAATCACCTTGAGGGCGGATTAGCCATCGGAGTTGAATATTGTCCCACGCAAAAGAAGTAGAGCTGCCGGAGGGGCACGGAGGAGCACATCAAGCGGACGAAGTGCTCTGCATTCCCGAATATCTTGAGAGAATAGCACTTATGGCTGAGCTTCTTCTTGAGATAGATGATAATTTAATATAAAAAATGTGAATAACAGCTGTTTCTTTGGGTAAAAATACCTTTTGAAACGGCTGAAAAAAATTTTGAAAAAATTTCAAAAAAGGGTTGACAAATTAAAAGTTTGGTGGTATAATGATTGGGTCGCCTTGAGAAAGGCGTGTATCACAGAAACTTTTGAGAAATTTTTTTGAAGAAATTTCAAAAAGGTATTGACAAATTGGAAAGAGTGTGATATAATATTCAAGCTGTCC